>NZ_CBRA020000008.1:0-56057 GCF_000469945.2 Paenibacillus sp. P22
CGGGATCATATCGGGGTGAGCAACGTCAACGAACGGATCGAGCTCGCCTTCGGCTCCGACTACGGCGTCTCCATCGAGAGCGAGCCGGGCGAAGGCACGACCGTCGCGATCAAGATTCCGCAAGTGCGCTGAGGAGGAGGCAATCATGAGAACCAAACGGCTGTGGCTGCCGCTTCTGCTGCTCGGATTCGTCGTCCTGGTCGTCTGGACGGGGCTGGGCCGGGGCGAGGCGTCTCCGCAGGACAACCGGATTGCAATCATTATGAAGACGACCGACGCCAACTCCCATTATTGGCAGACGGTGCGCTCGGGAGCTTTGGCCGCAGCCAAGGAGCTGGAGGTTGCGCTGGAGCTGTCCGGACCGCTGCGCAGCATCGACTCCGACGAGCAGGCGCGGCTGCTGGAAAAAGCGATTGAGCAGCGGCCGCGGGCCATTGTGCTCGCTCCGATCGACGAGGATGCGCTGGCGCCTCAGCTGGAGGAGATCTCCCGTCTGGGCATCAGGCTCATCATCATGGATACGCCTCTCCTGCATCACCGGGCGGACAGCTATGTATCCAGCGACCATGTCGAGGAGGGCAGGGAAGCGGCGGGCATCCTCGCTCCCGGACGCAAAACAAGGCCGGTCTACGCCTTTTTGACCAGCGACGAGAAGTCTCCGGTAGCCATGCAGCGCAGGAACGGGGTTCTGGAAGCACTTCCGGCCGGCTCGGCCTACAACCTCGGCATGATCAATGTCGGCAAATCCGAGGAACAGGCGTACCGGACCGTGAAGTCGCTGACGGCCGCCTATCCGGGGATGAACGGCATTATCGCGCTTACCGACATCGGCGTGGCCGGCGCGGCCAAGGCATTGAAGGAAACCGGTCTCAGCGGCAGCGTCAAGCTTATCGGGTTCGACAGCTCCGTTCCCGAGATCCAGCTGCTCGAGCAGGGAGCCATGCATGCCCTGATCGTACAGAATCCATTCAACATGGGGTTTCTCGGCGTGCAGGCGGCGCTTGATTCTTCCGGCGGAAGCGCGACAGTCGACATTCCTTCCGCCACGATTACCCGAGCCAACATGTATGCGCCGGAAAACCAGAAGCTGTTGTTTCCTTTCGTCTATTAAGAATAGTCCGAAACGAGTTGAACCGAGATGAAGACGCCCCAATGGCGCCGCAGCTGCTTCCGGGCAGCCGCGGCCTGCGCGGCCTCCGCGCTGCTTCTCGCTTCCGGCTGCTCCGGAAAGCAGAATGCGTCCGAGGTGAAGGAGCCTGAAGAGAAGCGGGCTTTGATCAAATTCGTCACCTCCGAATACAGCACGTCGACCAAGCCGATTCTCGACGGCATCGTCAGCCGCTTCGAATCGGAGCATCCCGATATCGACGTCGAGCTCCAGGTCGTCAATTGGGACATCCTGGACGGGGTCTACACAAATATGCTGGCCCAGAACGAGCCTCCGGACCTGTTGAATACGAATTTCTACTCGCACTTCGCCAAGCGGGGCTTGCTCAATGACATGGCCGATATTCTGCCGGAATCCTTCCGGTCGAATCTGTATCCCTTCCTGCTGGAGAAGGACCGCTACAACGGCGTTCAATACGCGATTCCTTATGTCGCTTCCGTGAGAAGCCTATATTACAACAAGGCTTTGTTCTCGCAGGCCGGCATTTCGGGGCCGCCGCATACGTGGGAGCAGCTTGCGGATGACGCCCGGAAGATCCGCCAATATACTCCGGCCCGAGGATTCGGGATCGACATGACCGACAACGAGATCCATGCCAATCTGTCCTATTTTTTCATAGGCGCGGGAGGCGGCTGGCTGAAGGACGGCAAGTGGGCGATCAATCAGCCGGCCAACGTGGAGGGGCTGGAATTCCTCAAGAAGATCTATGACGAAGGCTTGACGGACGAGGAGCCGACGGTGACGACCCGCGACGAGAAGCAGCGCATTCTCGGGGACGACGGACTCGCCATGATGATATCGGGCAACTACTTCAGCTCCGTCGTGCCCAAGGAGTTCCCCGGACTGCAGTGGGGATCGGGTCCGATTCCGGTCAAGGAGGGACAGCCTCCGATGACCTTCGGCGTCCACGACGTGCTGATCTCCTTCAAGACCGCCCATACGGACAAGCAGGCGCTCTCTCAATTCATCCAATTCCTCTACGGCGACGAGCAGTACGTCAGCATGGTGGAGCAGGAGGGCTTCGTTCCGGTCACACGCTCGGCCGGCGATGCGATGTCGGCAGCCGATGCCGCCATGAGAGCGGATCTGCATGCTCTGGCCAGCGCGCAGTTCATCCCGATCGAAAAGCCGGCTTGGGCGAGGGTGATGGATACGGCGCGCAAGCTCGGCAGCGCCGTCCTGTCGGGCCGTTATACGCCCAAAGCCGCTCTCGACGAGCTGCAGAGAGTCGCGCTGGAAGCGGATCGGGAAACCGGATAGCGATTCGGTCGATAATTTCAATGTTAGCTGGATCAAGCTCCAACCATACCTGGAATCAAGCCCCTCAAAAGGGGCTTTTTTTCGTTTTCAGAATCAATATTCATTTTTCCATCAAAATTTTGAATAAAAAAATCATAAAATACTAATGGATTTACGGAAGATATTCAATGGAGAGGAAGCCCTGTTCCCGTTAGTATACAGATAAGCACCTGAAGCAAAGGAAGATGGCACCGAGATCCGGGTGCGGGGAACGTTCCAATTTGGGAGGGGTTATGCTAGATGACTTTCACGGTAAAGAAAACGGCGGCAACCGCAATGGCTGTCGCGATGTCCCTGGCCGTACTGGCCGGCTGCGGCAGCAACAACACTAACGGCAACACGGCGTCAAGCGCTTCTCCTGAGCCGACGGCAAGCGCGCCGGCCGACAATTCGGCCGCCAATGCAGCGGGCAACACAGGCGGCGACGCCCCCGCGACGACCGGTCTGAAGGGCACGTTCGAGATCCAGTACTTCGTCGGCGGTTACGGCGACAAGTGGTGGAAGCAAGTCATCGCCGATTTCCAGAAAGCGAACCCGGACCTGAAAATCGTCGAAGACGCAGGCCCGCAAATCAATACGCAGAACAAGCCGAAGTGGATCGCGGGCACGCCTCCGGACTTCGTCTACATCGACGGACCTGAGCTCAACGACCGCCAGCTGGCGGAAGACGGGCAGCTCGAGGATCTCACCGACTGGATCAAGGACGCCAAAAACGTCGACGGCGTCAAAATCCTCGACCTGCTCGCGCAGCAGCCTCCTTCCTACGACGGCAAGACGTACAACATTCCGCTCGTCCTGAACTCATGGGGCGTGTTCTACAACAAAGCCCTGTTCGAGAAGAACAGCTGGACGGAGCCTACGGACTGGGATTCCTTCATCGCCACTTCCGAGAAGATCAAGGCTGCCGGCACGACGCCGTTTATCCATACGGGCAAATACCCTTACTACATCAACGGCGCCATCCTGTACCCGGCCATCGTATCGGCGAACAACGACGACTACAAGCTGCTCCAGGATATGGGCGACAGCAAGGTCGAAGCGTTCAAGAGCCCGGCCGTCCTGGAAGCTCTGAACAAAATCGTCGAGCTGCGCGACAAGGGCTTCATCGACAAAACGTCCATCTCCATCAACCATACGGATTCGCAAATGCTGTTCCTGCAAAACAAGGACGCCTTCATTCCGAACGGCCTCTGGCTGCCTAACGAAATGTCCAAGGACGTTCCGGCCGACTTCAAATTCGGCTTCATTCCTTCCGTAACGCAAAAAGCCGGCGGAAAAGTCGTGGCCAACACGTCCACGTCCACCGTCGCCATCTCCAAAAACGGCAAAAACAAGGAAGCGGCGAAAGCGTTCCTGCAGTTCATCTTCTCGCAATCCCAAGCATCCAAGTTCGCCGAGCTGAGCGGCGCTCCTTCCAACATCAAGGGCGACATCAGCGCTTCCAACGCTCCTGACTTCGTCAAGCAAGCGGCGGCTTACCTGACGAGCGACAACACGGTCGTCGTGCCGACGGTCACGTTCAACGCCGACGTCGACAAGGCGATGCAGGATGCGACCGACGCCCTCACGATCGGCAAGATCGATCCTCAAGGCTGGGTCGGCCGCGTTGTGAAAGTCGTGGAAAAAGTAAAAAAATAACCGAGCAAAACAAGGACGGACTTGCCCAAGCTTGCGGAATAATCGTGAAGAAACGATAGTGTTCGCCTTTGAAGACGGGTTTCCTTCCGATGAGTCCAGTTCAGGGAAACCCGGCTTCAACAGCGATCGGAACGATTATCCGCCGGCAGAGGCGACATTCCACGTCCATCATTTGCGAGGTCAAGGCAAGTCAGATTGAGGACCATCCTCGGGACAGCTGTCTCGGGGATGCTCCGATTTAAGGGGCGGTGAGTTTGAGATGAATATCGGAAAAGCCAAGCTGCAGAGAAACCTCTTTATCGCGGCGTTCATCATCCCGACATTTCTGTTCTTCTGCGTGTTTACGATTTATCCGCTGATCCAGGCGCTCTACAATTCTTTCTTTGACTGGTCCGGAATGTCGCAGCACAAGGATTACGTCGGGCTGCAAAATTTCAAAGACATTTTCGACGATCCCATTATGCTTACGGCGATCGGCAACGACTATTTCCTCGTCATCGGCAAAATCATCGGCATCATGGCGATCGCAACCTTCTTCGCCGTGGCGCTGACCCGCCTGCGCCTGAAGGGAACCGCCTTTTTCCGCTCCATCTTCTTCATTCCGAACGTGTTGTCCGCCGTCGTCGTCGGCATTTTGTGGAACTTCATCTACAATCCTCAAATCGGCTTTTTGAACGGCTTCCTGTCCCTGTTCACCAGCAGCAAGGTGGAGATCAACTGGCTCGGCTTCGAAAGCCACACGATCTGGATGCTGCTGCCGCCTGCCGTATGGGCGGGCATCGGGTTCTACATGATCCTGCTGATTGCCGCGATCACGAGCATTCCGGCTTCTCTGTACGAGGCTGCTGATATAGAAGGTGCCGGGCAGTGGCATCAGTTCCGGCATATTACGCTTCCCCTCATCTGGGAGCAGATGAAAATCTCCGTCATCAACATCATGATGACGACGCTCAACGGCTCCTTCGTCATCGTGACGATCATGACGGCCGGCGGTCCCGACAACTCGACCCAGGTCATGGGCTCCTACCTGTATCAGCAGGCTTTCAAGCAGGCCCATTTCGGATACGGAGCCGCGATCGGCACGGTCATCCTCATCACATCGCTCATCACGACCCTTCTCCTGCAATGGCTTCTGCGCAAGGAACAGGTGGAAGTCAGCTAGCATCCGATCATATGGAAGGAGAGGGACTACATGCTGCAAAGAACCGTTCATCCGGTGTTCAAATCAATCTTTTATGCTTTCCTCGTCCTGTGGGGAATATCGGTCATCTATCCGCTGTTCTGGACCTTCACCGACTCCCTCAAGAACAACCAGCAGTTCTACTTCAACATGCCATGGTCGCTGCCGAAGTTCCCGCTGCTGTGGTCGAACTTCGAGTATGTATGGACCAATTACAACTTCGGCAAATACTTCATCAATTCCATTGCCGTCACCGCCGGGGCGACCGTGCTCGGACTCGTCCTTGCGGCCATGACCGCTTACACGCTTGCCCGCTACAAGTTTTTCGGCAGCAAGGTGCTGTATACCGTCTATATCTCCTCCATGATGGTGCCGTTTGCGCTTGCCTTGATTCCGCTGTTCTTCCTGGTGAACGATCTGGGCCTTGCCAACAACCGTTTCGGACTGATTCTCGTCTATGCGTCCAATACGCTCGCCTTCGGCATCTTCGTCCTGATCGGCTTCTTCCGGACGCTCCCCAAGGAGCTGGAGGAGGCGGGAGCCATCGACGGAGCCGGCTATTTCGGAACGTTCTTCCGCATCATGCTGCCGCTGTCGCGATCGGGCATCATCAGCGTCGGCATCATCAATGTGCTTGAAATCTGGAACGAGTATATCGTCGGCACGATTCTCGTCATCGATCCGACGAAGTACACGCTGCCGATCGGCCTCGCCGCCATGCAGGTCGAAATGCAGTACAAAACCGAATGGGGACCGTTGTTCGCGGGGCTGCTGTTCACGATCGTGCCCGTCCTGGTCGTATATATCATGGCGCAGCGCCATATCGTCTCGGGCCTTGTGGCTGGCGCGGTGAAATAAAGCTTCATTAAAGAAGGTGAAGGACGATAAGACTTTAAAGAACGGAAAGACCTTGAATCATGCCGCAGTCGGCGAAGCGCCGGGGCGGAGGGTTCAAGGTCGTTTTTTTGGCCGGTTTTCACAGCCGGTTTATATGATAGATTAATTGACATAAAAGAAAGGTGGGAGTATAATCAACTATATCGTGTAAGGTAAGTTTACATAATCAATGGGAGGGTTCCTTATGCTGGATCTGCTGATTCGCCGATTCAACCATCCCGATTTCCCTTCACCGATGGATATGGGACTGTTGAATGGAAAAATCGTTTATTTGCATCCTTCGGACGGAAGTCCGCCGGAAGCGGCCAAGACGATCATGAAGGACGCCGTCATCATCCCTCCGGCCCGGCTTCATCCCGGCATCCCAGCCACATCCTAGTTGCCCCCGACCGAAAGGTCTTCTTGCGGCCGCTTCCGCATTCCTGCGGAGCTGCCGCCTTTTTTTGCTGCCGACATCCCAGGAGACTTGAAGGGCTTGCCGACAAACTCGAAGCGAAGGGGTTCTCCTGCACTTAAAAAACCTTCCCGCCGAATGCGAAAACGCATTCGGCATGGAAGGTTCGTCAAGAGAACTCTCCGGCCTGACGAAGGTCAGATCGTAAGTTCCCCAAGCTTGATCAACTCGACAACCGCTTGCGAACGGCCTTTCACGTTCAGCTTCTGCATCACGTTCATGATATGCTTTCAATCACACATAAATAAAACCGTTGATTGATCATAGAATGTGAACGAGGAGCGAGGAGAAGATGGCTGAAATCAAAGATCGCATAATGGCCACATACCAAGTCGGCGTTCGATGGGAGCAAGAACGCATCCAGATCGAGGCCATGAACAGCACGGACGCGAAGCGCAAGTTTTGCCGGCTGAAGGGCCGCAGCTACAACGATCCATGGTCCGGAGGCACCGTTCTGACGGCTGAACTCATGAAATTCAGTGAACCCAACTTAATTCAAACACAACTCGGGTGAAACTCGCACCCAAACGGGACTCCATTTGCTTTCGGACATGGTATATTTGTATTGTGAGATATCGAGAGAGACACCGACGGAGCGTGAACGCTCTAACCCGACAGCCGGCCCAAGTGGTCGGCTTTTTATATTCCGGTGCAAAGCTCCTCTCGTGATCGCTGCTTCAACGCCGATGTAGGTCTAGCATCAGGCGCAATGCTTTCTCAGGCGCTCAGAATGGCCCCAAATTCGCGTTCCAGCCCGTTCTTCCTCTCCTTGGAAGGGGTCAAACTAAGAACGCCTGTTTGGAGCCATTCTCGGGCGTCTGCTTTTTATCGGTGACAAGCGCCGCGCTCCCGCCGAACATGTGCCGGGTTCCATTCCCGGACCTATAGCGATACGCGGTGCATCACATATACGGCATGCTGCTTCCGCAGCCTCTGCGGTCTGCCCCAGCGCTTTAACGGTCGAGTTCCACTCGGTTCAGTTGGGGTGGGCATATCAATGCGGTATGGCTTCGGCCATGCGACGTGCGAACGGCAGGAGGAAAGCATGTCCACAGACCGCTGCAACCCATAGCGCGGGAGGCACGGCCCCGCACCGCAAAGGCTTCGGCCGCTGAGCCCCCCATTCAGCGGCCACTTATATGCGGGATATTGGATGCTGCGCCTTGCAGCCCCGGATCATGCCCGGGCTCCCGCTCATTCGCTATCCCTATTCGCTATCACTCCGGACCTGCCTATGACCCCCACACAGCCGAGACTGCATCGGCAAAGGCTCGGATCGCAGGCGCTAGCGACGAGCGTCAGTAATCGTCGCACTCTTATCCAAGCTGCTGAGCGGATCAGCTGCTTGGCTGAGGGTGACCGTCAATATTTTCAACTGGAATAAGAACGGGTGTTCGTCATATAATACTCTCCATGAGGTGATACATATGGGGATGAAATGGCCGGACCCAGCGCCGACGGAAAAAGAGCTGGAAATGATCGAAGAGGTCGCGATCTTGGAGATGATGCCGGCGAGGTACGATGAGGCATACGAGCAGCTGGACGCACGAAGGAATATCCTTAACAGACTCTTTGGCTACTGCGTCGGTGGTATGTCGCTCTGGACGCGCAAGAGGCTGGTAGACACACGAAAGGAACTTGGGGTGCTCAGCATCCATGTCCAGCGTCCAAAGGCCGAGAGAGGGGTCATCATCGTGCCCTATAGGTGCAGATCAATTTCAAGCAGCCTGATGCTTGAGCAAGAGGACGCAGAGCGCAAAATCAGAGCGCTGATTGCCGAGTACGGTGATAGCCTCAAGGAGCTACTTGCCGACAAATAGGGGCCCGATTCCGGGCTTTTTTCTTTGCCTATATTTGCTTGCAGGCATCCCATCGGCCGAGTGGTAGAATCGGCATAACAGACCAATGAAGGGAGGTGCAGACGTGAAGGCGCCGCAGGCAATGCTGCTGAGTAAGCGAGAAGAACCATGGGACGATGATCATTATATATTTGAGCCAAAAATCGACGGACACCGCTTGCTCCTGACGCTCTCAAGCGGCGCTGTACGGCTGCACACCCGACATGGTAACGATGTGACAGACCGATACCCCGAGCTGCACAGCGTGCCCGTCAGCGTGGATGACATCGTCCTGGACGGCGAAGTTGCTTACCTCAACCCGGCGACCGGACAGATCGAGTTCGAAACGGTCATGGAGCGATTCAGGTTGACCCGGCCGGAACGGATCCAGGAGGGCATGGCGCGGCTGCCGGTTCACTTCTACGTGTTCGACATCCTGCAGCTCAACGGCCAGGACGTCCGGAGCCGGCCGCTGATGGAGCGCAAGCAACTGCTGGACCAGGTGCTGACCAATACGTCGTTCTTCAGTAAAGTGATGTCGGTCGACGGCAAAGGAACTAACCTCTTCCGGCATATCGAAGCGATGAAGCTCGAAGGGATCGTCGGCAAGCTCAAAAGCAGCCGGTACGTCGGCGAGCGCAGCAAAGACTGGATCAAGGTGATCAACTACGAATACGCCGAGGTCGCCATCACCGGATACCGCCGCGATGAGTTCGGCTGGCTGGTTGCTCATGAGGGCCGTCCGGTCGGAGTCGTGGAGCTGGCGGTGCCGCCTGACCATCGCAAGGCGTTTTATCGGATCGCTCAGCAACTGGTGACCGGGGAGCGTAAGGGGATCGTTTACTTGGAGCCGATGATTAAGGCGAGGGTGCGGTTCCGAAACTGGTACAAGTCCGGCATGCTACGGTCGCCGGAGTTTGTGAGCTTCGTCATATGAGCAAGAGCCCGGGGAGATGATCCCACGGGCTCTTATCGTATCCGGAATTCGCACACGCCGCGCATGTAGTACATGTCGTCGATCTTTACCCGGACCGGATCAACCATCTGGATAATGCCGCCGTAGTCCAGCAACTCGCCGTGCATCCAGACGGACACGGGCGTCTGCGACAACATCGCGACGAAGAAGTGCTTGTTTTGTCTGAGTATCTTGTTCTTTGGGGCGTTCAAGTTGATCCCTCCTGCAGACATCATTCTACAGAATAGATCGACATCCCTCTACCTTTTGACAACATTTGTAGCGGGGAAGGGTTTTTATGGGAGAAAGAGAATTATTATGACTTAATAAAGAAGGAGGGGTACTGTGGTCGGCACAATTAGCTTGGTAACTGCTTTGGAACAATGTGAAAAGATGGATTTACTTATCCAAGAAGTAACCAAGGCAACGGATACTGTTTATCAAGAACTAAAAAGAATTTACATCCAAGAATTAACCGGATCTGGCGAGTTCTATCATGATAAAGTTCAATTTTCAGATCAAGGAAATAATCTTCTATTTGTAGTTTCAGGAGTGGAATTCAACCTAATTAGACTAGATGGAGCAGCTCTCTGCAAAGATTTAACTGAAGGGGATACGGATAAGTTACTTAGTCATGGATCAGTCCGCGCATTAATACTTGATGACCCTCGAGTTAATACAAATTTCGCGGGGTGCATTGTGCTGACCGCTAAACATTCAGAAGGGTACCAAACTTTAATGCGAGTTTTTGTAAACAAAAGCGGACTAATCGCCTTTCAGCAGACTGTTGGATGGATAAATTCTCAAATCATATTTCGTGATGAAAAAATTGAAAGCCTTAAAGATCAATTGTTTCATGGTCCAATAGGTTCGAGATTAACAAATCAATTCGATTTTTGGCACCCAATAGAAAACAAAAAATTCATTGATCATTTATCCGAACTTGGAAGAAATCCTTCTAAAATCGGCTTTTTATAGTAGCTCGCCTTACAAAGCACCTCATTAGGGTGCTTTTTTTATGCCAAAAACGGAAGGAGATCGCCATGAAGAAGTTCTGTAACTGGTTCCTGCGGCATGCTGGCCATGCGCATAATCTGCCGCCGAGGAATCGCAAGGAGCGCAGGCAGGCTTTTTTTGACATACTGTAAGTAAGTCTGCTGGAAGGTTTCGGTGCAACGTTTTCACGGGTATTTTGACCTTTAGAATATCTAATCCCTCAATTGCATAAACTCCGGCATCTCGCATTAAAACCAAGCGGTACATATCTACCCTGGGGGTGATGTAAGTCATATGGCAACAAAGAAAACGGTCAACATGAAGCTTAACGACTGGAACACTCTAGATGTTGCCACTACGAACGATTTGTCTGGAAACTTTGTGGCTATCGATTCAGAGTTCGCTGTCCGAGGCATTAACGCAAACTGGCAGGGAGCGAAAGGCGACAATATGGCAGATGATACGAATGCCTTGATTGCGCTATTCAATACGGTAAAAACCGGGGACACACTGATATTCCCTCCTCGGAGTTACTACAAAACAAACCGGGCGGGCTTTCTCTACACCTTCACCGGCAAGCATGACCTTCAAATAGAGGGAAACGGTGCAACGATTGAAGTTGCGGATCAGGGTTTCAGTTTTACATTCACGAATGGAATTTCGGTATCTAACCTTAAATTGGTACGCGCTAATCAGGCAGTGTGGGGTAGCGGAAAGACGGGGATGTACTTTGGATCTTGCACAAAGGTCGATGTTTCTCGGGTTGAAATATCTAAATTTACAGACGGTATCGCGCTTAGCGAATGCCAGATGGCAAAGATTTATAAGAACACGCTGCATCATCTGGGGGAGGAGCCGATCGTCTCTCGAACGAGCCTACAGGTAACTGTTGAGGCTAATGAAGCCTATGCCTATCTCGGAGATGGCATACTTAATAAAGGCACGCAAGATATGACCATTGAAAGGAACTATTTGCATGACCCTGTGAACAAGGACATCGACTCGTCCCTCTGGTCTTCAATCTCTGGTAGTAGTGAAGCTCCCCTGCAAGGCGGAGGGATTACCTGTAACGCTGAATCCGGCACGTATCCAAATGACAATATGACCATCGTTGACAACCGCATCATCGGAACCATATACGGCGTCATTCTTTCAGGAATTAGCATTGCAAAAGTTACGAAAAACCGGATTACAAACACGACTACAACAGGCATCACGGTATCGGATTCAACTGGATTTAACCCCAACTCAATTCCGGCATATGACATTGATATCTCATACAATTATATCCGAAACGTCAATCCTAGTACCCCGCGAGCCGTCATTCAATTTAAGGCTGGCGCCATACCTGTCAACTATGCCGCGGTGTCCTATAACCGCGTGTACCCAAATGGCCCTCATAAAGCCATCAGTGTAGGCGGTGAAGTAGAAGTCATTGGCAATACGATAAAGGGAGCTGAACAGGGAATTGAACTATTGGATGGTGCTAGTGCCTCTAATAATATTATTCTTGAAGCCTTTCAGACCGACATTGGTCGTGCCATCTCGATGTATAACAACACCAGCGCCATCGATAATACGATTAAGAGCAGCGCGCCAGTCATTCTTTGGGGGAATAACGCGATTGTTTCGCAGAACACAATCATCAACAACTCCAGCATCAATGTGGCTGTTTTGGTCCAGACAAATGCCCGAGGTAACCAAATCA
Organism: Paenibacillus sp. P22; assembly: GCF_000469945.2. Taxonomy (NCBI): domain Bacteria; kingdom Bacillati; phylum Bacillota; class Bacilli; order Caryophanales; family Paenibacillaceae; genus Paenibacillus; species Paenibacillus sp. P22. The sequence continues at coordinate 12,134 of NZ_CBRA020000008.1, forward strand.
TTAATAACACGATTTCCTCGACCGCTTTAAAAGAGATCAGTGCGATCAATTCTGACTGGAGGGACAAAAACACTTATTATGGCTGGATAAGCCGCGGCGGATCTTCTACATACATTCCGCCAGCTTTGTCACGTGTCTCCATAAGACCCACTTCAGTCGATTTAGGGAGGGTTCCAGGGGCTGTTTTCTTTGACACTAACCTAAACAATAGCATCGTATGGTCCGGTGCTAAATGGATTGAAAGCAATTCGGGCCGCGCCGTGCTTAGTGGAGACGGAGTTACCGTGACACTATCCCTCCCGCATGGATTATCAACCAGACCGACAGCTTTCTTTGCAATTCCAGCATCAACGGATGCCGGCATTGCTAAGATCAGAAATATTGACGTCAATGATAGCAGCATTTTAATTCGCTTTGAAACGGCTCCTGCAGCTGGGACGAATAATGTCGTCGTTACATGGTATGCAGAGTCCAAATAAAGAAAAAAGCACTCTCGAGGAGTGCTTTTTCTTATTCCTTTTGGGCTTTCCATTCTTTATAAGCGAAGACGATGAATGATGTTATGACTGCAGAGAATAGCAATTCCATGAAAAGGGAGTGATCCATTTGTTAGTTCCTCCTAAGCAAATTGGTGTTTAAGGCTAGGACAAACGAAAGCAAGAAAGCAATGCTGGTCCAGTAAGCACCCTCATAAAATACGATGTTTACCATAATGGCGACGAAAGCCGCTAGCGTGAATCGCAGCAGGGGCGAGTGATCAATTTGACGATTCATAAATGTCTTGCGAAGAATGGATACAATTCCGGCGAAGAGAACGATGATTCCGAGTATGCCAAACTCATAAAAGAATGTGAAGTATTGATTGTCGATGATGAAGAATTCTGAAAGGAAAATGGATGTGTTATTCTCTCTCATGTCCCAGGACAGCATGCCGTACCCGTGCCCGATTAAGAAATTCAGCAGATTGGAGTGGAGCATCATATCGAGGACATACTTAATGCCACCTGATCTTTGAGCAACTGAGGCTGTACCGCTAGCACCTGAAAATCGCTCAGCGATAGAAGCAATTAGTGATTTTCCATCCATCTGAACAAGGCTCATAACAAGGATTAATGCTACAGCGATAAAAATAAATGCGATGACTTTTGGCATTGAGATTCTTGGAACCCTGATGTTTCTTTTTTGGCCGAAGGAGAAGGCTAAGAATGCAATTGCACCTGCAGCAAGAGCGATGTAACTACTTCGAGAGAAGGTGACGAAAAGGGCTGCGGCGTTGAGGAGAGCAAATACAACATAGATATTTTTTTTCAGGTGGCTGAACAAGGCGAAATTCAGGAAGGTTCCGACCACAAGGAAGTTCCCCATCACAATGGGATGCTGCATCGGGCCGGATACGCGATACAACTCATAACCGCGATTGATACTGTAATACCTCTGGTAGTCGGCATTGAACATCCAGTTAAAGAGTGGATTGAATTTTAGTGCATATTCGATTAGGCAGTAAAAAGCAATGACGTTGAACATGACGGCAATAAACTTGAGAAGCCGATCCCTCACCAAGGTTGTGTTTTTCAATAAAAACGATTTGACGAGGATGTAATTCAGAACAAAGGTGCCAATGAACATCGCTACGGTAGCCATCCGCTTGAGCATATCTTTGTCAAGTGAAAGGGTGGAGCGAAGTCCGAAGTAAAGAAGAAAGCTTGAGAAAATCAACAGGGAAAGCAGCAAGCTGCGCGTGAAAAGGTTACGATGGCTTTGCGTAATGACGAAAAAGAACAACAGCATTCCAAAAGCATAATAGACATATTGGTTTAGAACCAATGGAGAAAAGAACATCATGAAGAAAAAGAAAAACGGGACCACGAGATTAATTAAGATATTGGAGTTGGTCAAGTCAACTTTTTTTCGTTTTCTTCTTGAGCTTGTTTAGCTCTGAAATTCGGTTACCTAATGCTACTGACATCGAGCACACTCCTTAAATGCTACATTATGTATCAAACAGCTAATGTGAATATAGCATCACTTCTAAGCCAGAGGCAACATAAATTTGGAAACTCAGCACCTCTACCCAGGAGGTGCTTTTCTATATATACATCATCTTTGAAGGAGGCGGTATTCATGCCATCTTACGTCTACGTCGGCCCAACCATTCAGGGGCTGAATCAAAATGCGGTATTCAGCAATGGTATTCCTGCATCAATTCAAAGCCTACAAACTCAGCGTCCTGAAATCACATGGCTGATGGTTCCGCTGGACCAGGCCTCTGCAGTCAAGGCAGCGTCCCAAACCGCTGGAACTCCAGAGTACGAGGCGTACAAGCTGCTGGGCGGAGTTGACGTAGCAGGGGCTAGCGATTCGGTAACTCAAAGCCCCACAAAATCGCTTAGCGGCCCTGTAGATGTTTTGTTCCAAGACCGAACTACTTCTCCACAAGCAGGGCAGAGCTATTCTCCAACAGCCGGAAATGCGACCTTGACCTTCGCAATACGAGGGAGTTCGTCGTCACGGACTATCATCTTTGAAATGGCTGATTTCAGTGGAGTGTTTCAAGAAGCCATCTGCTTCAATGCTCTGGATCCGACTAAGTCCCCTGCTTCTCAAACGGTCAACGGAAGCAATGTGGCTCCGGAGAGTTGGCAAGTAGACGTGCCAGCTGGATTTTCTTTCCGAGCAAGAATCGGGGCTGTAACAGGCGGGAATGTAACCATTACAGGCAAAGCGGTGGTTAAATCATGAACCAATATTACGAAACACCCATTCCGAGCAATCAATTTCGATCAGACGGTTCTGTAGCCAAACCGGCTGATGGAATCAACTCAGACGGAAGTCAACGCATTCAAATCGTTGGCACAATGGTTGTGGAAATTTTCTCGGGCAGCAACATTGCGGTTGGGCCAGCCGGTAACGTAACAATCGTGGACAATATCGACTTGAGCAAGTACCGGCACATTGTTGCGGCAGTCATCCTTGATGCTAACCAAGACAGCAGTACGTTCGATATCAAGTATGTACCTAAGGACTCGACATCCAAAGAATATGGTGGATCGCCTGGCGTCCTCTCTTCGGTTCCGACTGCATCCAAGTCCTTCTGGGGAAGTAGGATCGATGTCAGAAGCACTTTGGGACGCATATTCGCTCAAAATAACGGAGCCCAGTCTAGAACCATTCAATCCCTAGTCATTACTGGGTTTACCTCGTAGGAAGGTTGGTGAGCAAGAATGGACTATGGGAAAATTGCATTAGCCCTTGCTGCACCACAGGCAAGTGCTCGTAAAGCAAGAGAGCTGGGGAGTGTATACGTCGGCTGGTTCATAAAAGGAGATGGGACAAGCGACGATGCAAACAACCTGAGGGCAGCTTTTGCATTCGCTCTCTCGATTGGAGCCAGAAAATTAACCTTTCCAGACCTTCCGATGCGGCTTGCATCTACAGTCGAGTTCAACTTTGGGGGACTCTCCGGATTTACGATCGACGCAAGCAACTGCAGGATCATGTTGGATGTCGGCATTACCCAAGGAATTCGCTTGGTCAATGGCCGTAATATCAAAGCAGAGTTTCAGTTTGAAGGTGGCGGTCAATTCACTAAAACTAATCCGGACAATTTCTACAACTTCGCAGGAGAGAATGGGGTAACGGGTGTTGATGCTGCCGTTCATATTCGAGGCATCTCTTCAATGGAATTAGACGTTAGAGCAAACAACTTTGCGGGACGGGTAATTGAAATTAAGACGGCCAATGCTGGCGAACCTAAGACGGAGCTGATGAACTTCGGCAAGCTCTTTCTAAACAACGTTGGCCAATCCTTTTTTGTGAAGGCTGGCAGCGGTCTTGGAAATTTGGGTGAAATGTTTGTTATCGAACGGAATGGCTTTTACATCAGAGCTGACGATGTATCGCTGCCATACTATGAGAACTACATGTATGCAGACCTGAACGGTTGCCGAATTGATACCAGCACGAGTGTTCACCTCGGGACGATTCTGATTGGCGACCGAGGCGTAGACATGATCAGAATTCATAACTGCAAGCGGGTTACCTGGGATGAAATATTTGTGCGTGGCCGTGCGCTCAAGGACATTCCAAATCAAAAAGGAGTGGTTGTTACAAACTCCAGGTATGTATCGGGCCGCATTACATCCATGGATCTTTTGAGCTCAGTACTATACATTGTCGACTCCAAGGATGTGGTCATTACTGGCAGTGATGAGAACAGCAGCGCCGCCTTTAAAGTGGAGAACACTTCCGCAGACAACGACGATATTTCAATCGATTTTCACTGTGAAACCGGAGCAGGAACAATCAACTCTGTGGGGACGTTCAAGAACAACAATTTGAAAGTCGGAGGCAAGCTGCTCAGACTGCTTATACAGGGGAAAAACAATAGTGTCTTCATGAATAGACTGAAAACAATCCAAGATACGAATATGACCAGTGCGTCGGATAGCCAGAATAATGTCACTGCCTTTGTTTGCAACACGACCTTTTCTGATGGTCAGCCAAACAAAGTTATTTAAGAGCAAGCTGGAGATGGAGGAAACGACTATGATCAAAAGCATTGGAGTCAAAATACTGACGTGTCTCGTCGTGCTCTGTTTTGGATGATGACACCATGGAACGACGTCGAGCGTACAGCTTCATTCGCAAATACGGTTGAGCCACTCACTTGCGGGGTGGCTTTTTTCATGCCCAAAAAGAGGGAGGATGTGAGGACTTGACTCACGCAATCTTCTGGGGAGTATTCATTGTATTCATAACGATGTCTTTCCAAGTTGCTCATCGAATGGACAGAGCAAAGCAAGAAGAACTAAGACGAGCCCAGAGAGGCGAGCACCGGAAATAAAAGGCGTCCGCAAGTGTCTGGAAAGAGGAGGGTTAGAATGAACGGTTCAGCGAAAGGCGTATATCCTGGCTTTGTTTATAGTGATTACGACCTCAGGAATGTCAAAGACATCGGAATGACAGAAGAGGAAATCTACGCTGCGATACGCATCTTCAGCAATAGAGAGGAGGCAAAACATGAAGGCCGCAATCAACGGCGTCACGATCGAGGGCACACCGCAGGAGATTGCTGAGTACCAGATGCTGATGGAGAAGCAGAGCAAGCCGTTTACCGGAGTGGCGATCTGCAAGGGGTGCGCAAACACCGGGTTTGGAATCGGAGGAGCATATTGCAGATGCCCAGTTGGAAAGGAGCTGGAACGTGCTGCTGCAAGGCAGGCGGACACACCACGCACTGCTTACCTCCATCAGCAAGGGGAAATCGTTGCTCTAAACGGACCGAATTGATGTCGAAAAGGTGAACGAATGTGTCGAATCCGTGTCGAATCTTCCGTAAATTTTGTCGAATGATGACGAAAAAATAGCCGAGCGGGTCCTTCTGGGGACCTTTTCGACATGCGGGTGCGCGCGACCCCGAAATCCGGCTAGTCACAAATTCAAAAAATCACTTCCGCTTCCTCTTCAGTTGGACCTGAGAGGGGCGGTTTTTTATTATCGCTTCATCTAATGCGATAAAACCGATTTATCACGAAAACAGCCCAAAAGCGGAAGTGAGGTGCTTATTGATGGCGAAAGCAAAGGCGGAAGTTGAATCGTTGCCCAATCGAGAGATTTCCACCGCTGAACTGGCTGCCATCGTGGGCAAATCGACTCGATGGATTCGGCAGCTGACGGGTGAAGGGACCTTGAAACAGGTCGGCCGCGGCAAATATATCCTCACCGATGCTGTCCAGGCGTACATCGAGCATGCTTCCGGCGGCAAAGAAGAGGACAACAAGCCCCGGTATATTGACCACAGGACAGAGCATGAGCGGATCAAGACAGAAAAAGCATCCTTGGAGCTGGCAGAAATGCAGGGTAAATTGCATGCGGCAGAGGACGTGGAGGCGGTCATGAACGACATGCTCGGCTCTTTCCGGCAGCGAATGCGTGCGATTCCGATGCGAATGGCCCCGGAACTGGTGGCTCAGCCTGATCTGAACATCATCAAGGGGCGGCTGGCAGCGGCGATCGATGAAGCATTGGCGGAGCTGGCCGATTACGATCCGGAACGCTTTGCTGAGGAGCGGGCAAGGACTGATCCTGATGTCGGCGAGTAAGAAGCGGACTCAAGCACTCTTCCGACGCATTGCCCGGGTCGTGGCGCCGCCGCCAAAGCTGACCGTCTCCGAATGGGCAGACGAATACCGCAAGCTGTCCTCCGAGGCCTCTGCGGAGCCTGGACAATGGCGGACTGACCGGGCGCCGTATCAGCGCGAAATCATGGATGCCCTGAACGATGACGAGACGGAAACGATCGTTGTCATGTCTTCGGCTCAGGTCGGCAAGACGGAGATTATCCTGAATTCGGTCGGTTACTACATGCACCAGGACCCGTCACCGATCATGGCGGTGCAGCCGACGCTTGAGATGGCTCAGGCCTTTTCGAAGGATCGCCTCTCCCCGATGTGCCGGGATAGTCCGGAGCTCAAGAAGCGCATGGCCGGCTCTAAGGCTCGCGACAGCGGGAATACCGTGCTGCACAAGACGTTTCCAGGCGGACATATCACAATGGCAGGCGCGAACTCCCCGGCATCCCTCGCCAGTCGTCCTATACGCATCGTCGTTCTCGATGAGGTCGACAGGTATCCGGTATCTGCCGGAACCGAAGGCGACCCCGTCACGCTCGTCACGAAGCGCTCCACGACCTTTCACAACCGGAAACGGCTTATGGTCAGCACGCCGACAATTAAAGGCGCATCCCGTATCGAGAGCGCCTACGACAGCAGCAGTATGGAGCAGTGGTGCCTGCCCTGCCCGAGCTGCGGAGAGCATCAACCCTTGGCATGGTCTCAGATCGTCTTTGATGGGGCTCAGATGGCTTGCCGGGAGTGCGGTTGTATCCACGGTGAGCAGGAATGGAAGGCCGGTTCCGGCCGTTGGATTGCCCGCAAAGAGAATCGCAAGGTCCGCGGCTTCCATCTGAACGAGCTCGCGTCACCCTGGAAGCGCTGGGAGACGATCATCGAAGAGTTCAAAGAGGCGAATGCTGGCGGACCTGAGACACTCAAAGCGTGGGTCAATACCTCGATGGGCGAGAGTTGGGAGGAGAAGGGCGAGCAGCTCGATGAGAACTCCCTGTACAATCGCCGCGAGATGTACCACGCTGACGTGCCGGACGGCGTGAAAGTGCTGACGGCTGCCGTCGATACGCAGGACAACCGCTTTGAGGTAGAGGTCCAAGGCTGGGGCGCTGGCCATGAGTCCTGGCGCATCGAGTACCGGGTCATCTATGGGGATCTCAAGCAGCCGCAAGTCTGGAAAGACCTTGACGAGTATCTGCAGCGGACGTGGACGGATGCTGAGGGCCGGCGCTTTCGGATCGCTACGACTTGCATGGACTCCGGCGGTCACTTCACCAATGAGGTGTACAAGTTCTGCAAGGCAAGAGAAGGGCGGAGAATCTTCGCGATTCGAGGCGACAGCCCAGGGGACGGCACATACCTTCCCCTTATCGCCGGCACCTCAGACAACAACCGTTACCGAGCGACGGTTATCCGGCTTGGGGTCGACGAAGGAAAGTCGAAGGTCACTAGCGCGCTTACCTTACCTCTAGCGGACGAGGATGGGAACCGGGTGCCGGGCTGCTGTCACTTCCCGCTGACGACGCCGGAGCGGAACCGGGGCTATGAGAAACAATATTTCGAGGGACTCACCGCAGAGCGCAAAGAAAAGCGCGTTCGCAAGGGGGTCCCTTATTACGTTTGGGTGAAGGTCAAGGTCAGGAATGAGCCGTTTGACCTTGCGGTATACAACCGGGCGGCCATCGAAATTCTGCAGCCGAACCTAGACGCGCCGCTGCCGCCTATTATCCCGGTCGGTACAGCGCCGGCCCCGGCGATGCCACAGCAACGCCAACGCCGCAGAGGCACGACAAGCAGCATATGAGAGGGGAGGTGAAAGGGAAATGCCATTGTACACGCTGGAAACAGCACAAACGCACCTTAGCAGCTGGCTTGCCGCGGAGCTCGCCATCTCCACAGGCCAATCTTACACGATCGGCACGCGGTCGCTGACCCGGGCTAACCTTAAGGATGTGCGGGAAGCTGTTCGTTATTGGCAGGGTCAAGTGCTTGCTTGTCAGCGCGCGGCAGCAGGGCTGCGGCCGGCCAGTCGAGTGAGGCGGTATGTCCCGACTGATCTATGAGCAGGCTCGACAACCTGATAGGGGTTGTTAACCCGAAGTGGCAGCAGCGCCGAGAAGAAGCCCGCCTGAGAACCGCTGGAGCCCGCCTGGGACGGCAAATCCTGAACCAAGGGTACGGGGACCACGGGGCGAGTAGGCGAAAGAAGGCTTTGCAGGAATGGAATCCGGGCACCGGTGACGCCGACGCAGATATACACGAGCAGCTTGAGACGCTCCGGCCACGAACCCGTGATCTTTTCATGGGTGGGCCGATCGCCAATGGCGCCATCAAGGCAATGCGCACGAACGTAGTCGGTACCGGGCTCAAGCTTAAGCCAACACTGGATGCTGATCTCCTTAAGCTCACTCCTGAGCAGGCGGACGAGCTCAAAACCAAGATCGAGCGGGAATTTGCGCTGTGGGCCGATTCCAAGTATTGCGATGCACAAGGGCTCCACAACTTCTATGAGCTCCAGCAGCTTGCCTTCCTGTCCTGGATGATCTCCGGCGACGTCTTCGCTCTACTGCCTTTGCTCAAGGAGAAGCACAGCCTCTACGACCTCAGGATCAAGCTCATCGAGGCAGACCGCTGCAGCACCCCGACAACTGGCGAAGCACAGGGCAAGGACATCCGGTATGGTGTGGAGCTAACGCCAATGGTCGCGTCGTAGCCTACTGGTTCAGCTCGACTCATCCAGGGGGCATGAATCACCTGAATGTCACGCCGCTGAAATGGACCAGGGTGCAGGCCATCGGTGATCGTTCCGGCCGCCGTAACATCCTGCACCTAATGGAGTCCGAGCGACCGGAGCAGCGCCGCGGCGTGCCGGTCCTTGCACCAGTCATCGAGGCGCTGAAGCAGGTTGCCCGGTATACAGAAGCGGAGCTCATGGCTGCTGTCATCTCCGGTATGTTCACGGTCTTCATCGAGACGGAGAATACAGATCCGGAAGGGCAGGACGCCTATGGACTCGCCATACCGGCTCCTCCTGAGTTCTTGGCCGCAGAGATGCCGCCGGTGAGCGGTGAGCCGCTGCCGCCGGATCCAGGTTACTCGCAGGACCTTAAGCTCGGAAACGGAGCGGTCCAGTTCCTCGAGAAGGGCGAAAAGGCCAACATCGCCAACCCGGGCCGGCCGAACGCACAGTTTGATCCGTTCGTGATTGCCATCCTGCGGCAGGTCGGCGCTTCGCTGGAGATTCCATACGAGCTGCTCGTGAAGCACTTCGACTCCTCGTATTCAGCCAGCCGGGCAGCGCTACTGGAAGCCTGGAAGATGTTCCGCATGCGCCGGGCTTGGCTCTCGGCGGACTTTTGCCAGCCGGTCTACGAGGAATGGTTTGTCGACGCCGTCGTGAAGGGCCGGATCAACGCTCCTGGCCTCTTTGACGATCCGCTTATCTTCCGCGCCTACACCAAGGCAGAGTGGCACGGGCCGTCTCAAGGCCAACTCGACCCAGTGAAGGAGGTGAACGCTGCCGTCACGCGGGTAGAGCAGGGCTTCTCGACAGCCGAGCGCGAAGCTGCGGAGTTGACGGGTACAGACTACGCCCAAAACGTCCGGACTCGGGCGCGAGAAATCGAGCTTGCCCGGAAGCACGGACTTTATGAAGGAGGTGAACAACCAATTGACGCAAGCAAAAAAAATTCTGGTCGATGACCAAGAACGAGACGAAGAATAGCGGCGAGCTCATGCTGTACGGCACAATCAGCCAGTACTCCTGGTGGGATGACGAAGTCACGCCGCAGCAATTTGCCGACGACCTTGGAGCTCTTGGAGACATAGACGAGCTTACGGTGCGAGTTAACAGCGGCGGCGGCGACGTGTTCGCCGGCTTGGCAATCCACAACATGATCAAGCGTCATAAAGCGACGGTAACGGCTCACGTCGATGGTCTCGCGGCCTCTATCGCCTCCATCATTATCATGGCTGCAGACAAGATCGTCATGCCGCGGGGATCAATGATCATGATTCATAACCCATGGTCGTCTGTCTGGGGCGGTGAGGCCTCGGACTTCCGGCAGGCTGCTGATGTCCTGGATAAGATTCGGGATGCGCTCATCGAGGTCTATCAGGGACGAACGTCTTTGGATACCGAAGAGCTCAAGACGCTCATGGATGCCGAGACCTGGATGACGGCGACCGAAGCTGTCGAAAAGGGTTTTGCAGACGAGACAGACGCTGCGGTTCCGGTATCGGCATCCATGTCGGGCGGGAAGATGGCCGTATTTAACGGCCTCAAGATCGACTTCTCGCGCTTCCAGAATGCACCGAAGCTTCAGCAAGCCCCCGTCGTACCCGTGGCGGCCGCCGTTCCGACACCTGCACCGAAACCAATCAAAGGAGATGAGATCTTGAACCTCGCAGAGTTGAAAGAAAAGCATCCTGATCTGTTCGCCGCGGCTGTAGCCGAAGGCGTCCAAAACGAACGCTCCCGCATCACGGAACTGAACGCCCTGGCCGGCGCGCCAGGCGCCGCTGACATCGTCGCAAAAGCCATCACGGACGGCAAGACAGCCGCACAAGCAGCGGTGGAGATTGTGCAGGCCTCCATGCAGCGCCTGAGCACTGAGGCTGCAGCTCGCGCCGCCGACTCCCATTCAAGCAACGCCGCCGTCGTGCCGGCCGAAGGGCCTACGCCACAAGTCTCTGCCGAAGCAGCAGCACAAGCCGAAGCTGACGCCATCGTGGCTGAAATGAAGAAACTCAGAGGAGGTAAGTAATCATGCCAGCATATACGGTAGATGGCTTCGACAATCTGATTGCCGGAATGGTCCAGCCGATTGTGACGCAATCGGTCATCATCACCTCGGGAGCCCCCGCTGTACTCCAGCGCGGCGCTGTCCTGGCCCGCACAGGCTTCGCCGCTGACGGCACCTGGCAATGCGTCATCGTCAACTCCGGCGCTGCCGGCGCCCCGGATAAGGTTCCGGTGGCTGTCCTGGCTGACGCTGAGGTCGACGCCCGCACGGTTTCTGTTCGCGCTACAGCCTATGTCCAAGGCGAGTTCAACCGCGCTGCCCTGACCTTCGGCGGCACGGACACGATCGCCACGCATGAAGCGGCCCTCAACGCCGCCAAAATCTACACTAAACGAGTAGTAGGATAAGGGAGGAATATAACCAGTGGCATACAAAGATATCTACGCGACTCCGACGCTGCTCAAGGTCATCGAGATGGCCCCGGCTTCCAGCACGTACATCCTGGACACGTTCTTCCAAGCGGGCGAAAGCTTCGACACCGAATGGGTCGAGATTCAAACGCGCAAGGGCAAGCACCCGATTGCGCCGTACGTCTCCGAGCTGCAGCCCGGCAAGGTCGTCCTGCGGTCCGGCTACCAAGCGAAGCAGTACAAACCGGCTCTCATCAAACCGGCTCGCCCGATCACGGTAAACGACCTGAAGGTGCGCCAAGCGGGCGAGAGCCTGATCAATCCGGAGTCCCCGGATGCCCGTGCCCGCAAGCTCATTGCTAAGGACCTGATGGAGCTGCAGGACACGATTACTCGCCGGCTGGTCGAGCAGGCAGCGACGCTGATGTTCACGGGCAAGATCACCCAAACCGGCGAAGGCGTGAGTCAGATCATCGACTACGACTTCACGAACAAAGTCACGCTGTCCGGCACCGACCTCTGGAGCAACGCCGCGGCGGATCCGATCAAGTTCCTGTCCGGCCTGCGCCGATCCATCCTGGCCAACAACGGCTCCACTCCGGACATCCTGCTCTGTGACTACGACGCTGCCGTCGCGCTTGTGCGCCATCCGTCCATCCTCAACCTGCAGGATAAGGGCGTCGACATCGGCAACGTCGACACAACCCTGCTCGCTGACGGCGTAACGTACCACGGCCGCCTGCGGGATGTCGGCCTGGAGGTCTACTCCTACACTGGCACGTACACCGACGACACCGGAACGGAGCAGCCGTTCATCCCGGCCGGATATGTCGCGCTCCTCAGCTCGCGTGACAAGTTCTCGTTCCACTACGGTGCCAACATCATCATGGATCGCCAGTCGGAGCAGTTCGTTCTGGCTCGCGGTCAAGTCATACCGCAGTCCTGGGTGACTGTCGAGCCTGCCCAGCGCTGGCTACAGCTGTTGTCGCGTCCGCTGGCCGTTCCGGGGAACGTGTCTGGCTGGTACGTCGCCAAGGTCCTTTAAGGAGGGATAGATATGACTATCAAAAGCGAATGGCACATCCGGCATGACGGCAAAGAGTACCCGGCCGGGGAGGTTGTGAGCCTCCCTGCCGATGCGGAAAAACGGCTTGTAGACGGCGGCACCGCCGAGTATGTTGAGGAGCCGGCGGCTGAGGGCGGCAAGCACATCTTTCCACCGCCCGAGGAGTTCGCAAAGCTGAGCGCCGGAGAGCAGAAGGACCATCTCGTGCTGGCTGGCATTGATCCGGCCGGGAAAGCTCCCGAACGTCTGGAGCAGTACACTACTTTCTTCGAAGAGCAGGTGACTGCTCTTGGGCGGACAGACGTTTAAGGATTTCGCCGCGGCGGACGTCGTAGCAACCTTCCTGAATCCGAATGAATTCGCCACGCTGCACAACGTCGACGGCATAGACATGCTGGTTGTAGTCGATGAGGATGTCAGCAACGCCCGCACGCTGAATATGGGACTCGAAAATGCCCTTGCCTACGGTGAGGGCCTTTCTGTTTCCGTCATTAGGGTCTACATCGATCCTCTTGTCTATGGCGAGCGGCCGGTGCAGGGGCAACGCATGGTCTTTGACGGCGTTAAGCGCGAGGTGTTGAGGGTTTCGGACCAAGACGGACTCTATGCCGTCACGCTTGAGGCTCACATCCCATGATGCGGGTTGATACGACCGAGTTGAAGTTGGCCGGGAAAACGCTCAAGGCGATCACCAAAGAGGTGCCGCGGGCATTTTATTCCGCACTCAACAGGACGGCTCAGCGTGTCAAGACGGAGGCCCATAGGGAGGTCCGAAAGCGGTACTACATCAAGCAAAAGGACGTCGCTGCGATTGTCTCCGTGAGCAAGAGCGGCAAATACCAAGCGTATGCAGAGGTCCGGGCAAAGGGGCGGAACATCCCGCTTTCCAAGTTCAACGTCCGGCCGACTGCATCGCGGATCCCATATCCCCCGCCGAAGGTCCTTAAGGCTCGCGTGAAGAAGGGCGGCGGGCTCAAAGCAGTTCCCGGCGCCTTTATCACCCGGGTAGGACGTGGCGGTCATATGGGGGTGTTCGAGCGACTCAGTAAGCGGCGGCTGCCGATCCGTGAGCTATACGGACCAGGCGTCCCGCAGATGCTCGGCAATCGCGAGATTATTGATCATCTGGAGCGGACAGCAGAAACCGAAATGGAAAAGCGGCTTGCGCATGAATTGAAGCGCCGGCTCCCGAAAGGTGATTGACCATGACACCCAACCTACTGTTAATCGCAATCAAGACTTTCTTGGATGCGGAGCTTGCCGGAGACATCACTATACCGGCCATCCACCTCTACGATCTCCCAGCAAAGACCAAAGGCAATCAAGCAGCAGACGATCCGCCTTATATTGTCATGCGAGCGACATCCGGGACGGATGAAGGCGATTCCTCAATGGTTAAGGTCGTTCTGGTCTTCGGAGTCAAGGACAACGAGGACGGCAAGGGCATCATGACGCTCTCCAACCTCATGGAGAAGGTGAGGATATCCCTGCTTCGCACGCGGCTCCTAGAGAGCAGATTTGCACTGCAGGAGCCTTATCAGTGGGAGATATTCGACGAGCAGCCACAGCCCATCTATGAGGGCATAGCAACAACGACATGGATGCTCCCGACCATAAGACAGGAGGTTCCTTATCTATGACCCGCAAAAAACCCGTGGTCGAGCCGCCCAAGCCGCCAGAGCAGCAGATGATCTATCTCGGTCCGACGCTCAGCGGCGGAAGGTTGGCGCAAAACGCTGTCTACCGTGGCGGGGTGCCACCGCAGTACAGCTATCTCTTCGAGGTCGAGCCGGAGCTCGGCCTGTTGATCGTACCGGTGGAGTCGCTGGTTGAGACCCGGCGGAAGATCGAAGAGCTCGGCACACCAGAAAACGCCGTCTATGAGCGGCTCATGAAAGGGGTTTAGCCCGTGGAAAGACATGGCATTTACACGTCCGAGATCAAGACGACGGTTCTCGGAAACTCTTCCCAGACTATTCCGGTCATCTGGGGCACGGCGCCGGTGCATCTGGCGACGCGCACACCGGCCGCTGTTAACGTGCCGGTACTCTGCCGGACCTACGAGGAGGCCGTCGCCGCCTTCGGCTACAGCGAGGATTGGGCGGCTTATACGCTGTCCGAATACATCTACGCTCACTTCAAGCTCTACAAGCTGGCCGAAGTCATTATCATCAACGTGCTGGATCCGGCCGTGCATAAAGCCACGACTGCACCCGCAAACGTGACCTTTTCGAACGGATCGGCGACGTTGCCGGACGCTGGTGTACTCAAGGCAGGCTTGCTCGTAAAGTCCGTCGATGGCGCCACCACCTATGTTCTCGGCACCGACTACACGCTCGGCTACAACAGCGCGGGCAAGCTGGTCATTACGATTCGGTCCGGCGGTGCTATCGCACCGAACACGACGACGCTCAAAGTCGGTTTCGACAAGCTGGCGCCGGCGTCTGTAACAGCTGCAGAGATCATCGGGGGAGCGGACAGCACAACGGGCACCGCAACGGGCCTTGAGCTGGTCAACCAAATCTTCCCGCGCTTCGGCATCGTGCCGGGCATTCTCGGTGCGCCTGGGTTTTCGAAAGACCCGACGGTCGCGGCTCTCATTGCCGCCAAGGGAGAGAGCATCAACGGTCTGTTCAAGGCCATGGCGGCCGTGGATCTGCCTGTTCATTCTATTGCTCAATACCTCGACGCGCCTACCTGGGCAGCGACCAACAACTATACGTCAGCTCGGCAAATCGTTGGATTCCCGAACTTGACCAAGGAAGGCAAGACCTATCGCTTTTCGACGCATCTCATCTGCGTAGCGGCCAGGACGGATACAGCTTACAACGGTATCCCGTACAAGAGTCCCTCGAACGAGCAGCTCGAGGTCGATGGCGCCTCTGGCAAAGACGGGGTAGCTTTCTTTCTGGGGACTGATCAAGCCGAATACCTCAATGCCCAGGGCATCGTAACGGCGATCAACTTCATCGGCGGATGGCGTGCTTGGGGCAACCGGACCGCAGCCTTCCCAGGCAATACGGATCCCAAGGATGCCTTCATTCCGATTCGCCGGATGTTCGATTGGCTTCAAAACCAAGTCATCCTTCGGTACTGGTCCCGGATCGACAGCCCGCTCACGCTGCGCCTCATCGAAACGCTGACCGACGACATCAACATCTGGCTCAACGGCCTGCAGGGTATGGGCGCACTGCTTGGCGGTCGGGTGGAGTTCCTGGCCGCGGAGAACCCGTTGGAGAGCTTGCTGAACGGCAAATTCGCCTTCCACCTGTACGCCACTCCTCCGGGTCCGGCGCAGGAGATGAACGTCAAGATCGAATACGACACGCAATATCTCGCCGCGATTGCCGGCTAAGGAGGAATAAAGCATGCCCCAACCTCAAATCCCGCAGCGGCTTACGGATTACGCTGTCTGGCGGAACGGCATTCAGTTCCTCGGAACTGCCGATGTTACACTGCCTAACCTCACTGCATTGTCTGACACTTTCAGCGGCGCCGGTATTCAAGGTGAAATTGACAGCCCGTCGATCGGTCAATATGGCAGCCTTGTAGTTGCTATGACGTGGCGGACTCTGGAAGCAGCTGCCTTCGATGTTCATGCTCCGGTTGTACAGTCCCTTGATTTCCGTGGAAACATCCAGTCTCTGAATAGGATTAACGGTACCCAGGATCAACAAGGCATCCGGGTATCCGTTCGCGGTTTACCAAAGGGCTTGGATCTTGGCCGGCTGGCACAGAACTCCACAATGGATAGCTCTAATGAAATCGAGGTCCATTACATCAAAGTCGTCATTGATGGCTTTATCGTCCTGGAACACGACAAGCTCAACAATATCCATAAAATCAACGGCATTGATTACCGCGCTCAGGTGCGGAAGAATCTAGGCCTCTAAGGGAGCATTCATATGAGCGAGCAAAACGCGGTCGCAGAGAACAAGTACGTTCTCTTGCGGCCTATTGTGTTTGAGGAAAACGAGATCAAGGAACTGATCATTGACTTCGAATCTTTGGACGGAGATGACCTTATTGCCGCAGATCGTGTTGCGGCAGTTACATTCCAAGGCTCATATGTTCCTGGTGCTTTTCGCCAAGGCAATCCCATCTTCCAAGCTTGTGTTGTGGCCCGAGCGGCGAACGTTCATGTCGACGTCATCCGAAAGCTGAAGGTGCAAGATTTCACGGAGCTCACACTTAAGGCACAAAATTTTTTGCTCGGTTTGGGCTGAGTGGAGAAACGGGATTGCGGCCGCTGAAGGAGTTCTGCGCAAGGCTGGCGCAGGCCGGGTATGGCCCGATCCCGTATTGGCTCAGCATGCCGCTTGAGGAGCTCTACGACTGGATCAATCTCATCTATGACATGCAGCCGGAAGGAGGTGGTCAGTAGTGCCGCGTGAGTATGAAACGATATTCCGACTGGGAGCTGAGCTGGATTCAAAATTCGGATCGGTCCTGGGCCTTGCAAATACCAAGATTACCGATTTGGACCGAAAGCTAAAAAATGTCGATGGCCAAGGGAAGAACGGTGGCTTTGGCAAGGGAATAGCAGACGGATTCCTGAAAATCAGCAGAGCGGCTTCTCTAGCCGCCGCTGGGTTGGCCGCTGGCGGAATCGTTGCAGCCGGGGTTGTCCTCAAGAATTCCTTATCTAAAGCGATGGATTTCGAATCGGAGTTGTTTACAATCCAGGCACTCACTGGCGCCACTTCCAAGGAAATGAGCCAGATGTCTGCCCTTGCATTGAAGATGGGGGCGGATACCAAGTACAACGCCATGGAGGCGGCTCAAGGTATCGAGGAGTTGCTGAAGGCTGGATTGACTCCGGCAGCGGTGCAGGCTGGGGGGCTTGAATCAGCGCTTAACCTGGCGACAGCGGGCGGCCTTGACCTCGCCTCTGCTGCTGAGATCATGTCGACTGCACTCAACGCTTACAAGGATGATGGAATGTCGGCTGCCCATGCAGCTGACGTGCTTGCCGGGACAGCAAATGCGTCCGCAACGAGCGTCGAAGAACTCCGCTTATCTCTGGCTGCGGTCAGCGCCGTAGCGTCTGGGGTTGGTATGAACTTTGACGATACAAACGTTGCACTAGGCTTGTTTGCCAATAACGGCCTCAAAAGCTCTGACGCCGGTACATCTCTCAAGACGATGCTCATGCGCCTGCAGCCGACAACTGATGCTGCTTATAATGCATTTGATGATCTAGGCCTGATGACAACGGACGTGCAGAAGAGCATGGCTTTTCTTAGCAAAAAAGGAGTCAAGCCCGCGTCCGATTCGATTGTCGATGTCACTAAGGCTCTTAAAGGTTATGCGGCACAAGAAGCCAAAGTAAAACCTGGTACAGCTAGGGCGGAAAAAGCCTTTAAGAATTTGGCCAGTGCCAATAATCTTGTCCAGAGCGCTTTTTATGACAGCAAGGGAAATCTCAAGGACCTGGGCAAGATCGCGGATCTCCTGAAAACGAAGATGGCCAAGCTAACGAATGCACAGCGAGCGCAATACATGCAGACCATGTTCGGGACCGATGCAATACGGGCGTCGAACATCCTCTTTAAAGAGGGTGGAGAAGGCGTAAAGGAATTTTACAAGGAAATGTCCAAGGTCACAGCCTTAGACGTTGCTCGCAAGAAAATGGACAATGCTGCAGGTGCAATGGAGCAACTGAGCGGAGCATTCGAGACGATCCAAATCAGCGCGCTCCTCCCAACCATGCCGCTGATCAAGAGGGCTGCAAATGCTCTTGCCGACTATGTCACCAAGTACACGCCACAGATTACCGGAGCAATGGAATCTATGGTCAATAGTGCCGAGCGGTATCTTAATGACCATTTTCTTGCCAATGATAAATTTAAAAAGCTCGATCTGAATGGGAAAATATCATGGGTCATTGAGGATTTTGGCAAAGTAGCTCAAGCCTGGCTTAATAGCGAGCAAGCCTCAAAGATTGGTCAGGTTGGTGCAAGCATTGGCACTACAATCATTACTTCAGCGGCCAAAGCTGCGACGAACGCTATTATGTCTAGCCCAACCCTTTCACTGCTTCTCGGTGCAGCTATTGGGATGATGGCACCTACCCCGATAGGGGTGTCCGTTGCTCTTTCTGTCGTAGTAGCTCCATGGGTGTTGAAACTTGTTGATTGGCTCCAAGAGCATTCGTCCAGTTCAATCGCAATCGAAAAAGTCGGAGAAAGGAATGAATTCCGCCGATCGGTTGAGGAGCACGGGAAAAGTAACCCTGATACCCCGTATTATTCGAACAAGTCGGAAATTAAAGCAGCACCCAAAAAAGTGCCAACAACTGGCGCGGCATTGGCCGACCTCTTTTCCTCTGCTTGGAAGGGGCTCAAAAATTGGGCATATGCGGATGGAGGCTTCGCAAGCCAGGCTTCTATATTCGGGGAAGCCGGTCTCGAGGCAGCTATCCCGATCAATAACAAGCCACGGTCTCATGCACTGCTGGAGCGGACTAATCGGCTGATGGGGCACTCCTCAGGCAATACCACGTTTGTCTACAGTCCGACAATCAACGTTCCGCCTGGGGCAGATGAAGCGGCTGTTAAACGGGTGGTTAAGGCTGGGAATGATGACTTCCGAGTTCAAGCTGAGGCGTTTGTGGCACAACGAAGGAGGGTTAGTATGATATGACCTATCGCACAATCCAAGGCGACACATGGGACGGCATTGCCTACAAACTCTATGGCGACGAGACGGCCATGTCGAATCTGCTGGCTGCCAACTCCTCATATGTTGAGACGGTCGTCTTCGGTGCCGGCGTGCTGCTGAAAGTGCCTGTCGTTGTAGAAAAGGTCGTTTCTGATCTTCCTCCATGGAAGCGGGAGGCGTGACGATGGAAAACCAAATGGCCCGGCAGGCGGCCTTGCAGGTCGTTTATCAAGGCAAGGATATCTCTTCCGAGCTCGGCAAGTATCTCATCAGTCTATCCTACTCGGACAACCCGTCTGGCGAGTACGATGACTTGCAGCTTACCCTTGCAGACCGTGACCGGCTTTGGCAGCATTCATGGGCACCGGCAGAGGGGGACAAGATCAGTGCGACGATTAAAACGATCAACTGGACTGGCCCGAACGAATTTGTCAAGCTGCCGTGCGGATCGTTTGAGGTAGATAGCTGCGGCGTGACCGGACCGCCGGACCAAGTGCAGATCGGCGCGCTCTCCATACCGGCCGGTAGCACCTCTCGGAGGCAACGCAATACGAGGGCGTGGGAAAAGGCTACTCTTCGAACTATCGCAGCGGACATCTCCAAAAATGCGGGACTGAAGCTGCTGTTTGAGGTGCCGTACAACCCCACTTACGATCGGATAGAGCAGACCAATCAGACCGACATGGCTTTCCTGATGGAAACCTGTGCAAGGGAAGGTGTCGCCTTGAAGGTCTCGGGTGGCTCCGTAGTCTTGTTCGACGAGGCAGAGTACGAGCGCAAAGCCCCGGTCTGCACGATTACCCGTGGCAAGGATGCCGTCCTCTCGTACTCCTTTAGCTGGAGCGTTGCCGATGCGATTTACCGCGCATGCGTGCTGACCTACACCGACAATAAGGGCAAAACCCTGAGTGTCACGTACACGCCTCCAGGGGCACCTAAAACTGGCCCTGTCCTGAAGGTGAACGAGAGTGCGGCATCTCCTGCGGAGGCGCTCAGGACGGCACAGAAGCGGCTGCGGGAGCAGAATAAACAATACGGCCTGGCCACTCTGCTGCTTGCAGGCGATCCGCGGATGGCAGCGAGCCTTACGATCATGATTGCCGGCTGGGGTCGATATGACGGGAAGTATATCATCGAGCGCGCCACCCATACGGTAGACGGCGGCGGTGGGTACAAAACAAACATTGAAATCAGGAAGGTACTGGGGTGGTGAGCATGCAGCAGATCAGGATCGGTGTGGTGTCGACGGTAAACGCGGCGGCCGGGACGGTCAGGGTCGCCTTTCCGGATCTCGACAATATGGTATCAGGAGAGCTGCCCGTGCTGAGCATTGGGCGGCTTTTTGCTATGCCGGAGCCTAATGACAATGCTGTCTGTCTACTGCTCGGAGACGGGCTCGGGGCCGGCTTCTTCCTCGGTAGCTTTTACGCTGGAACTGCCCCGGACACTACCGCGGGAGCAGTACTTACTGGTAGCCTGACGGTGACCGGCACTCTTTACGGGGGTGGCCGCCAATGATCTTCGGGACGCTTGGCAAAAACAACGTCGTCTTCCAGGTAGATGAAAAGACCATACGGACCTTCACAGGATTTAGCCGCAAAGTAGCCGGCCGCTGGGGTTCTCACGATCGTTACCTCCAAAAGCCGCTGACTCAATGGCTTGGACCGGGTCTGGATGAAATCAGCTTTCAGATGCGCTTCGACGCCCAGTACGGCGTGAACCCACGCAAAGAGATCGACAACCTGACGATGATGGCGAGCGGTGGCAAGGCCTATCAACTAGTTCTGGGCGGCAAGCCGTTCGGAGCGTCCGGCATGTGGGTCATTACCTCGCTCGATGCAGGCCTATCTCAGATCGACAATAAAGGGGCAGTGCTGGTTGCAACGGCCAATATTTCGCTCCAAGAATACGTGGTGAAGCCATGACAACGACATTGAGGGTAGATGGTCAAATGCCGGTGGACTTCGGCGCGAGCGGAGAGGCGGAGATCCTTCAAAATATAGCGACCATCGTCTCTACTTTTCAAGGCACGGTGCCACTCGGCCGCGCTTTTGGTGTTGACGGCAGCGCAATCGATCAGCCTCCAGAGATCGCAAAGGCGCTTTTAGCTGCTTCAATCATCGGCGCCATCACCGACTACGAGCCGCGGGCACGTGTCCTGCAGGTAGACTTCGAACCACAAGAGGAGCCGCAGAAGCTGGTGCCGCTCATCCGGTTACAATTCATCCAAGAAGGCGAGGTGATGGAATAATGGCGCTTGTCGATTTGCCAGAGGTTACCTTTGTGGACGACTCGGTTACCGCGTATCTCAACCAATCAGTTACGGTCATGGAGGGCCTTCTAAACCGAAAGCTGTATCCGGGTGATCCGGTCCGCCTCTTCTTGCAGACGCAAGCGGTACTTGTGGTTCAACTGCTTGCTCTGATTAATAAGACAGCCCGCATGAATCTCCTCCGTTATGCCAGCGGACCGGTACTGGACAACATCGGCGCTTTTACGGAGACGCCACGCCTGCCGGCTGCTGCTGCCATAACGGCACTCCGGTTCACGCTCTCGGCTGTTCAGCCAACGGCAGTAGTTATCCCGGCAGGAACCCGAGTGAGCACGCAGAGCGACCCCAAGGTCTACTTTGCTACGACGGAGACGCAAAGCATTCCGGCTGGCACGCTCTACTTGGACATTCTCGCACGCTGTACGGAGACAGGGGCGGCCGGAAATGGATACCTTGCAGGACAGATCAATCAGGTTGTTGACCCGTTGCCTTTTGTAGCCAGTGCCAGCAATACCATGACCACTACAGGCGGAGCGGACTTGGAATCTGATGAGGCTTATCGAGAGCGGATCCACAACGCTCCGGAGTCGTTTTCGGTGGCTGGGCCGACCGGAGCCTATGAATTTTGGGCCAAGTCGGCTAACCCCTCCATCATTGACGTCGCCGTTACATCGCCATCGCCGAGCCAAGTCTTGATCGTTCCGCTGCTTGCCGGCGGAGCCATCCCGAATCAGGCTGTATTAGATGCTGTCGCGGCGGTATGCAATGACAGTCGTGTCCGGCCGCTGACCGACAAGGTGACCGTAGCGGCACCCACCACCGTGGCCTACAACATCAACTTGACCTATTACATCAGGCAAGCGGACAGCCCGTCAGCCTCGGAGATCCAGACGCGTGTAAATGCAGCCGTTGATGCCTTTGTTATTTGGCAAAAAGGCAAGCTCGGCCGGGATATTAACCCCTCTGAGCTTTACCGAGTGGTCATGCAGGCCGGGGCATATCGAGTCGATGTGGCAGCGCCAGCGTATGCAGCTGTCGACACAAACAAGGTGGCTGTAATTGGTACCCGGACAGTTACTTATGGAGGGTTGGTCAGTGATTAATTTGTCGCAAGTCTCCCTCCTCGATATGCTGCCGCCAAATCTCCGAGCTGACCCGACGTTTGCGGCGGCTGCCGTGGCTGCTGATGCACAGCGATCCGACATCTTGGCGGCGATCAACAAGCTACCGTATTTCAGCCGGCTTGACTCCTTGACAGACGAAGAGGCAGACGAGCTTGCTTATCAGTTCCACGTCGACTTTTACGATACGGACTTGCCCCTCCAGCAAAAGCGGGCACTCGTGGCAAATAGCTACGCCTGGCATCGGCGCAAGGGCACCAAGTCGGCTGTCGAGGAACTGATCCGCACGGTGTTCGGCGACGGCAGTGTACAGGAGTGGTTCGAATATGGCGGCGATCCTGGCACTTACCGAGTGATCACGACCAACGCCGACACGGCCAATGAAAAGGCTGATCAGTTCCTCGCAGCTTTGGCAACGGTAGATCGTGCGAGCGCGCATCTAGACAGAATCCAAGTTGATGTTTCGGACGAGTCGACCCTTTATTTAGGAACCGTCGTGCATATCGGCGACACAATAACAGTCAAGTAGGTGATGTGGTATGGGCCAATTCAATGGCATGAAGCTCACGAATAAGGGACAGACACTACAGGCCAAGGCGCAAGCGGGGACGATGCTGCAGTTTACACGCCTGGCGATAGGTGACGGTAATCTTGGCTCTACCGATCCCCTTACGCTCAATGCGCTGATTTCACAAAAGAAATCCCTTCAGGTTAAGAAGTTGGAATCGCTGACAGGTGGAAAGGCAGTGGTCGGCTCCTCCTTCACAAATGCGGATGTCACGACAGGCTTTGATATGCGGGAGCTCGGAGTGTTTGCTCAGGACCCGGACGTCGGAGAAATCTTGTATATGTATGGCAATGCCGGGAACACAGCCGACTTCATTCCACCCGGCTCCGGCGGGGGCTCCGACGTACTCGAGCGGGCGCTGAACGTCGTGACCATCGTCGGCACAGCGGCTAACGTAACGGCCGTCATTGATCAATCTCTTGTGTTCGCCACTGCTGCTCAGTTGGGTGATCTCTCTACCTCAAGACGACGGCAAAGGGCTCTACGGTGGCTGCGATCAATGAGCTTTTTCAATCTGCCAGTGACGGGAAGAGCGCGGTCGCTGCCGCAGTTACTGGCAAGGGTGTGGCGGCGTCCAGCAGCGACACTTTCGCGACGCTCTCAACCAAGATCGGTAACATCTCCAAGGATGCTACCGCAGCGCCAGGAGACGTCCTTGCGGGCAAGACGTACTACAAGGACCTCAAGCAGACAGGAACCATGCCAAACCGGGGTACCGCTTACGTGTCACCTTCATCGTCACAGCAAACCCTCCCGGCAGGATACTATTCGAGCATCGTTACGTATGCAGTAAGCTTTGATCCGACGCGCGTGCTTGCCGGGACAACGATTGCGGGAACAGCGGGGGCGATGCCAAGTCGAGGGACTGACATGGCATCTCTTGGTCATGGTCAGAACTACCGAGGCAATGTATTTGCCATACCTCCCGTTGGTTACTATCAAGCAACGCCAACTCGTCTGTTGAAATTCCTTGGGTATGGCGACCGTCTGTTACTTCTGCAACCAGTCAGGGCATTTATGGGAATAACCTGTATTTCCGATTCCCTCAAGGGGTTTATCAGCAAGAATCTGGAGCTTCTGGGATGTCTGAAGTGTACGCGACATCGAATGACTGGACAGAAGGCAACATAGTTTCAGGGGCGAACGTATTCGGGAAAATTGGAAATAGGCGGCCGTGGAATGGTGAGCACAGATACGGATCAGGAGTAGTAAATTCCAGCGGCGATAGTCAATCGTTCCCGATCAAACGTTATACGGGTGATAGCAATGGGAATTTCCCGTACGTTTCAATTTCGGGCCTAGGATTCTTGCCAAGCTTGGTTCTTATTAAGGCAGTGAGCACAGATGACAACGCTGGGTTCACCTTGTTTAGCGCTGATTATTTCAATCAGGTGAACTACACCGGTGGGAACATGGTGATGACGCTCAACAACTCTGGGTCCAGTGTAGAGATTTATGTCGGCCCGTCCTACGCATCACCGGGTAGTATGACGGATCAGTTGATTCGTATGCCGGTTAGATTTGCGAATAAGCAGTATAGATGGTTCGCGGTGGAATAAGAGAGAGAAGGTGAGCCGGGGTGGATGAAACCCAACTGGATGCCACAGAGAGGATTGCACAGATGGCTGAGAAATATGGCCTCTCGTTGATTCTCATGCTTATTTTGCTAGGTGTTGTCCTTACCTTCTTGTGGATGTTGACAAGCGGCCGCCTAGTTCCGCGCTCTTTGCTCGATAAAGCAGAGGAGGATCGGGACCGTCTGCAGGATATTTTGGACAACGAACGCGCCGGCATGATGGGCCCTCTCCTTGATGTGGTTAAATCATATAAAAAGGACGAGGGCAAAGGAGGATAACCGACATGCTCAAAAAGCTGCTGGAGCTCCTCCCCACATTCCGGGCGATGTCGAGCAATCTCGATGAAGCGTCTGAAAGAGTCAGCCTAAGTATTAAAAGTTACCGGAATGCTTCGAGGGAGCTGCAAGAAGAAATCGCGAAGAATGGATTTGCACGATATCTTATTCACGACAAGGGAGAGTGAGCCATGCTCCTCCATATCATTGATGTGGCTTTGTTGATCGTTTACACGGTCATAATCACCTTGGCAACCTACATCATCGCCGCACATCGAAAATATTTCCATGAGCGGTTCCGCACAGGCGTGGTCAGCGCATTTATGCTGGCGATGCTCTTTTTTTTTGGCCGCCTATGACATCAAGATGCTCGTCGCCATCTGGATCCGCGCCAGCCAAGTCTTCGGCTTTCGCACGCCAGGCGTTGAGCTGGCGCAACTGCTCTGCTGGCTGATTGCTACATCCGGAACGGCTGTCGGCTTGCTGCTGCTCGCCTATCAGACCAAGACCAAAAAATATGACCTGTACCTGTTCCTTCGGAGGATGGGGAGAAAGGATGATTCGAAATGAGTATTCAACCTGCAATCGATGCAGTCGTCCAGTCCATTATCGGCCTTCTGGCCGCCGCTGTGGTCGCATGGGTAGCAATGACGCGTAAGCGCGTGGAGGCGTGGCTGGATGCCCGCACGACCGAGCAGCAGCGCGCTGTGCTGCACAAAATGGCCGCCGAGGCCGTTGCTTATGTCGAGGCAACGGCTGACAGCCCTGGAGCACGAAACAAGTTGCTGGAAGCGCGACAATACCTACAGGATAACCTGCCGGCTCCAATCGTCGATGCGCTCAAGGACAAGGAGATTCAGGCGGCGATCGAAAAGGCATTGTACGAGCTCAAGGCGGGCATCATCACCCCGCAGGTTGGGGTGCAGCATGGACAGTAATAAATATCAGATCGAGCGGCGTTACATCAATAAGCGCCCCAACGTCAGGCCAGGCATCCGGCTAGTAACCGGCAGCCCGGCCTTTTTTGTTGCCCACGATACCGGGAACCCCGGAGCTTCCGCCGAAAACCATTTCTCCTATTTCAATACGCAGACGGACAGGACGGCTTCCGCACAGGTCTTCATCGACGACAAACACATCCTCGAGATTATCCCGGCCGGTACCGGTCCCGATTCGGCTGAGCAGGCTTACCATGTCATCCGAAACGTGACGACGGACAACGCCCTCTTTGGCTATGATGCTAACGCCGCGGCGCTCGGCATCGAGCTTTGTTACGGCGGCAGGATCGACTTCGCGGCGGCTTATGCCCGGCTCGTCTGGTACCTTGCGATGTGCTGCACTAAATGGGGTAAGACGCCATCGACTCACATCGTTAGTCATAAGCAATTGGACCCGGCCCGCAAGTCGGACATCGACCAAGCACTGGCGACCGGCGGGAAAACACTCGGCGACCTGATCCGGGATGTGACGGCCGAAATGGCAACTCAGGTCCGTCCGGTTCCGGCGGTGGCCAAACTACCGGCAGACGTATGCGATCACGTCATCATCTCTTATATCCAGCCGGCGCGGCACGGGGCGCTGCAGCAGGGGCTGCGCGAGGAAGCTGGACACTTCGAGCGTCTGGCGGCCAACGCCGTCCTGAGCAAGGACCCGCATGCGGTTCTCGTTCCGGTGCTGGATCTGTTCCAGCTGCATGGCTCCGGCTATTTGTCCTCCGACCATTTTCATCCCAATCACGAAGGCTATGAGAGAATCTCGGACCGCATCATCCAGTCGCTGAGCTGAATGAAGAGAATCGCCGGATGATTCGGAAACAGGGAACGGACCCAGATATAGAGGATCAGGACAGGAGGCGGCCATCGTGACGATAGAGTACAAAATCAGGAAGCTTGATCAGGAAAAGGAGGTCTTGCCGCAGAAGCTGGAGCTGGAGCCGGAACCGGACGGAAGGGACAAGCGCCTGTCCGAAGCGGCGACCGTGCTGTCCGTGCGCGGACTGAAGAAGAAAATCCGGGGAACATGGATTATCCATCAAGTGGATTTCGACGTGAAGGCCGGCGAGATTTTCGGATTTCTCGGGCCGAACGGCTCCGGCAAGACGACGACGATCCGCATGCTCGTCGATCTCATCAAGCCGACGGAAGGGGAAGTGCTGATCGGAGGGCACAGCGTGCAGCGGAATCCCGAGCGGGCGCTCGCCGAGGTCGGCTCCATCGTCGAAAATCCGGAGATGTATCCGTTCATGAGCGGATGGGAGAATTTGGAGCATTTTGCCCGCATGCAGAGAGGGATCGACAAAAACCGCATCCGCGAGGTGGCGGAGATCGTCCGGCTCGACGACCGCATCCATGACAAGGTCAAAACCTACTCGCTCGGCATGCGCCAAAGGCTCGGCATCGCGCAGGCGCTGCTGGGGCGTCCCAAGCTTCTCATTCTCGACGAGCCTACGAACGGCTTGGATCCGAAGGGAATCAAGGAGCTGCGCGAATTCATCCGGATGCTGGCGGACAGCGGCATCAGCCTGTTCATCTCCAGCCATCTGCTGAGCGAGATCCAGCTGATGTGCGACCGGGTCGCGATCATCGCCGGCGGGCGCGTGCTGTCGGTTGGACGAGTGGACGAGCTGGTGGCGCAAGCCGGCTCCTATGTGCTGTGGAAGACCGACCGGCCTGCGGAGGCGGAGAGCCTCCTGCTCCAGGAGCCGCAGCTGCGTATTCTGAGGGAAGGCGAATACCGGATGGACGAGAGCGCGCTCGCTCATCTGGAGGGAGCTGTCGTCACGACCGTCCCCGAGGCTGTGCTGCCCGGACTTGTCGCCCGCCTCGCGGGAGCGGGCATCGCCATCCATGCGGTGCAGCGCGTCGCGCCAACGCTCGAAGAGATGTTCCTGACGCTGACGGAGGAGAATGAATCGTGAGAGACCTGCTGCCGCTGATCCAGAATGAAACCTTGAAAATTTGGAAAAAGAAACGGTTCTATGTTATCCTTCTTATTCTACTGGTGCTGATTCCGATCTTTACTTATGCGCAGATGAGGGTGTCGCAGACCAACGCCGTCCACTTCAAGGATTGGCGCAACCAGATCCAGCAGCAGATTACGGATCTGCAGAATACGCTGGCCAGCGACAGGGTGCCCGAGGAGTGGAAGAAATACGACCGCATCGAGATTCTCCGCCTGCAGTATTATCTCGATCACGACGTGAATCCAAGCAGTCCGGACGCCGTTTCGTTCACCAGGCAGTTCATGGCGAGCTCCGTCTCGCTCTTCTTCCCTCTAATGATTTTGGCGATCGCCTCCGATCTAGTATCGGGAGAGCGCTCGAGCGGCACGATCAAGATGCTGCTGACGCGGCCGGTGAAGCGCTGGAAGATCCTCATGAGCAAGCTTGTCGCCCTGACGCTGTACGTATCGCTCGCGATCGTAGCGACAGGAGCGGTCTCCTACCTCATATCGGGCGCCGTATTCGGCTACGGAGGCTGGACGATGCCGGTGTTCACGGGCTTCGGCGTCCAGGGCGGCACGATCGACGCCAGCGGCGTGCATGCGGTGCCGCAGTGGCTGTACCTGTTCATGCAGAGCGGGCTGATCTGGGTGTCCTGCATGACCGTCGCCGTCTTGTCGCTCATGGTTTCCGTGCTGCTGAGAAGCACCGCTGCCAGCATCGTGACGATGATGGCAGCCGTCATTTCCGGCACGATCCTTTCCGGCATGACATCCTCCTGGGAGAGCGCGAAATATTTGTTTTCGGTGAACATCGACCTGACCGATTACCTCGAAGGGGTGCCGGCGCCGATCGACGGCATGAATCTCGTTTTTTCGCTAGGCGTGCTCGCGGCATGGTCCGCGGCGGCTTTGGCCGTATCTTTCGGCATCTTTACGAAACAGGACATCTTGAATTAAAATAGCTAAGATTCTCGGAAGCGCATCGATTCCCGCCCGGCGGGACGCTCCGGGCACAGGCTTCACAACGAAAAGGGGGACGCGTATGGCCGAACAACTGGACCTCTACGCAACCGAAGCGGCGAATACGGCGACAGGCAGCCCTTCCTATGGCGCGGACGACATTCAGATCCTGGAGGGGCTGACCGCGGTGCGCAAGCGCCCCGGCATGTACATCGGCAGCACGACCAATTCAGGTCTGCATCATCTCGTCTGGGAGATCGTGGACAACGCCGTCGACGAGCATTTGGCCAAATACTGCACGGATATCAACGTCACGCTGCACAAGAACGGCTCGGTGACGGTTCACGATAACGGCCGGGGAATTCCGACCGGCATGCACAAGACGGGCATTCCTACGCCTCAGGTCGTCTTTACGATCCTCCACGCCGGAGGCAAGTTCGGCGGCGGCGGCTACAAGAAGTCAGGCGGCCTTCACGGCGTCGGAGCCTCGGTTACGAACGCGCTTTCGGAATGGCTCGAGGTGGAGATCTTCCGCGACGGCAAGATACATAAACAGCGCTTCGAGTACTGGGTGGACAAGGACGGCAAGGAGCATGTCGGCGAGCCGGTCACGGGTCTCGAGGTGACGGGGACGACGCGCCAGACGGGCACGAAGGTCACGTTCAAGCCGGATTCCCGAGTGTTTCACGGCCATACGTCGCTGAGCTTCGACACCCTTTCGGACCGGCTGCAGGAGATCGCATTCCTCAACTCCGGCCTCAAGGTCGTGCTCAAGGACGAGCGCACGGGCAGCGAGAACGTCTTCCACTACGAAGGCGGCGCCAAGCAGTTCGTCGAGTTCCTGAACGAGGAGAAGTCGGTGCTTCACGAAACGGTGCATTTCAGCGCGGAGAAGGACGACATCGAGGTCGAAGTCGCGCTGCAGTACAACGACGGCTACACGGAGACGATCGTCAGCTTCGTGAACTCGATCCCTACCCGCGGCGGCGGCACGCACGAGACCGGCTTCAAGACCGCGTATACCCGCGTCTTGAACGATTATGCCCGGCGCACGGCGATGATCAAGGAGAAGGACAAGAATCTCGAGGGCGGCGACCTGCGCGAAGGCATGATGGCCGTCATCAACATCAAGATGTCCGAGGTCGAGTTCGTCGGCCAGACGAAGGACCAGCTCGGCAGCTCCTCCGCGAGAAGCGCCGTCGACGCGGTCGTCGCGGACAAGATGGCTGTCTTCCTGGAGGAGAACCCGCAGGTCGGCCAGATGCTCCTGAAAAAGGCGATCCAGGCTTCGAAGGCCCGCGAGGCGGCGCGCAAGGCGAGGGACGAGATCCGCAGCGGCAAGAAGCGCAGCGAAAGCTCCAACCTCGGCGGCAAGCTGACGCCGGCCCAGTCCAAGGATTCCACGCGCAACGAGCTGTTCATCGTCGAGGGCGATTCCGCCGGCGGCTCCGCCAAGCAAGGACGCGATTCCAAGATCCAGGCGATTCTGCCGCTCAAGGGCAAGCCGATGAATCCGGAGAAGGCCCGCCTGGCCGACATCCTCAAGAACGACGAGTACAAGGCGATCATCGCGGCGATCGGCGCAGGGGTCGGACCTGAGTTCGAAGCATCCGAATGCAATTACAGCAAAATCATCATCATGACGGATGCCGATACCGACGGCGCCCACATCCAGGTGCTGCTGCTGACGTTCTTCTACCGCTACATGAAGCCGCTCATCGACGCCGGCAAGATCTACATCGCGCAGCCGCCGCTCTACAAGATGAGCCGCAAATCCGGCAAGCTGGAGACGGTCCGGTACGCCTGGACCGACGAGCAGCTGCAGAATTACAGCAAGGAAATGGGCAAGAACTACGAGCTGCAGCGGTACAAGGGACTCGGCGAGATGAACCCCGACCAGCTGTGGGAAACGACGATGAACCCGGATTCGCGCACGCTGCTGCAGGTGCGGATCGAGGACGCGGCCAAGGCCGAAAGGCGCGTATCGACGCTTATGGGCGACAAGGTCGACCCGCGCAAGCGCTGGATCATCGACAATGTGGACTTCAGGGAATACGAGGAATAGGGGGATACACCCATGAGCACGAGCGAGCAGTTTTTGCCGGCTTTCCTCGAGGAAGTCGTCGGCGACCGATTCGGTCGCTATTCCAAATATATTATCCAGGACCGCGCCATTCCGGATGTCAGGGACGGCCTGAAGCCGGTCCAGAGGCGCATCCTGTATGCGATGTACGATTCCGGCAATACGCCGGACAAGCCTTACCGCAAATCCGCCAAAACCGTCGGCGACGTGATGGGCAACTATCATCCGCATGGCGACTCCTCGATCTACGAGGGCATGGTGCGGATGGCACAGCCTTGGAAGATGGGGCATACGCTCGTCGACGGCCACGGCAACTGGGGCTCGATCGACGACGATCCCGCGGCGGCGATGCGTTATACGGAAGCGCGCCTGTCGAACATCGCGATGGAGCTGCTGCGCGATATCGAGAAGCGCACCGTCCTCTTCAAGGACAACTTCGACAATACCGCCAAGGAGCCGGTCGTGCTTCCCGCCCGCTACCCGAATCTGCTGGTCAATGGAGTCAGCGGGATCAGCTCGGGCTTTGCGACGGAAATTCCGCCTCATAACCTCCGCGAGGTGATCGATGCCTGCATCGCGCTCATGCTGGACGGCAGCCTTGAGGTCTCCGACCTGATGGGCATCATGAAAGGGCCGGATTTCCCGACAGGCGGCATCATCATGGGCGAGGACGGCATCCGCGAGGCGTATACGAACGGCAAGGGCCGCATCCATCTGCGCTCCCGCACCGAAGTGGAGGAGCTGCGGGGCGGCAAGAAGCAGATCGTCGTCACGGAAATTCCTTACCAGGTCGTCAAGTCGCGTCTTGTGACAGCGATGGAGAACATCCGCCTGGAGAAGAAGGTCGACGGCATCGCCGAGGTGCGGGACGAGAGCGGCCGCGAAGGCATGCGCATCGTCATCGAGCTGAAGAAAGACGCCGACGCCGAAGGCATCCTGGCTTATCTGCTCAAAAAGACCGACCTGCAGGTGACCTACAACTTCAACATGGTCGCGATCGTCAACAAGGCTCCGCGCCAAATGGGGATCAAGGAGATTCTGTCGGCCTATATCAGCCACCAGAAGGAAGTCGTCACTTTCCGGACGCGCTTCGAGCTGGAGAAGGCAGAAGACCGCGCCCATGTGCTGGAAGGGCTCGTCAAGGCGCTCAACATCCTCGACGAAGTCATCGCCAGCATCAAAGCTTCCAAAAACCGTTCGGATGCCCAGAACAACCTGATGCTGCAGTTCGGCTTCAGCGAGCGCCAGGCGGACGCGATCCTGACGCTCCAGCTGTACCGGCTGACGAATCTGGAGATTACTTCGCTGGAGAAGGAGCTGCGCGAGCTGGCCAAAAAGATCCAGTATCTTCGCTCCATTCTGGACAGCGAGCGCAAGCTGATCAAGGTCATTCAGGACGAGCTGACGGAGATCAGGGAGAAATACGGCATCGACCGCCGCTCGGAGCTGCGCGGCGAGGTGGAGGAGCTCAAGGTCGGACTTGAAGTGCTCGTGAGCGCGGAGGACGTGCTCGTGGCGATCAGCCGCGAGGGTTATGTGAAGCGCACCGGCATGCTCAGCTTCACCCGCTCCGGTGGCGAGATCGATGCCTCCGGCGTCAAGGACGGGGATTCCATCCGTTATCTGCTGGAGGCGAGCACGATCGACAGCCTGCTCGTCTTCACCCGCAAGGGAAGCTACTACATGCTTCCTGTCCATGCGATTCCGGAATTCAAATGGAAGGATGCGGGCACCGCGATCGTCAACGTCATCCCGATTCCGAAGGATGACGGCATCGTCGCCGTCATTCCGGTGAAGGACATCCAGAAGCCGGGCGAATCGCTGTTCTTCTTCACCCGCAAAGGACAGGTGAAGCGTACGGAGCTCAAGGAGTACGCGACCAACCGTTCCACGGCAGTCGCAGCGTGCAAGGTCGCGGACGGAGATGAAATCGTGGCCGTCATGCAATCGCGCGGCGCCAGCCATCTGCTGCTCGTGAGCAAGCTGGGCTCGGCCATCCGCTTCCCGGCGGAAGAGGTCAGTCCGATGGGACGCGTCTCCGGAGGCGTGCGCGGCATGCAGTTCAAGGAAGGCGACGAGCTGGCCGCGGCGCTTGAGGTCAGCCGGGAAGACGAAGGCGAGATTCTCGTCATCAGCGACCTCGGCTACGGCAAGCGCAGCCTGCTTGCCGACTACCCGGTGCAAGGGCGCGGAGGCAAGGGCGTGCAGTCGTTTGAATTCAAGGAAGGCAAGCGGGTCAAGCCCAACGGCAGCCGGCTTGCAGGCGCCTGGTACTGCCGTCAGCCTCGCGAGCTGAACGTGCAGCTCTCCAGCGGAAGCGTACAGCGCTTCCTGACGGAGAAGACGCCGATCGAGGACCGCAGATCGATCGGGCGGCAGCTCGCTCAGGTCGAGAAGAACGACTCCGTGCAGCAGCTGTATGCCCGTCCAGAGCTTGGACAAGGCTGATTCAGCCGCAGAAAATCAAGCAACAAACGAAGCCCGACCGGCTTAAGCAAGCCGGTCGGGCTTTTCGTATTCGAAAGCAGGCATCGCTCTTTTTGGATGAAAGCGCCGTCCCAGCTCTGCCAGTTCTGTCAGCTCTGCCAGCTCTGTCTGCGCTCAGTCGAACGGCCGGTCCTCGGAAGGCTCAAGTCGGTCGATAACCTGTAAAAGCGCATCCAGCAAAACCCACATCGGAACCGGCTCATCCGGCTTCTCCAGCCAGACCGAGTCTTTGATGATTCCGTATGCGCGTATTTTGCGGATCACGGATTCCTTATGCTCTTCCACGGTTACCACCCTTTCGCCTTCGCTCGAAGTTCTTCTCTGCAGTCTATGTCAGAGTGTGTCTAATGGTTCGGAATGGTATCGATTAAGGTCTGCAATTATTAATCCGATTAACCTTTCTTTCGACATTTTCAGATGGTATAATTTAGGATAGGAATCAGCAATAGGACTTGCCCGGGCTTCCTGCGGACGAGCCTGGCCAACTGAACAGATTGGGGTTGAAGTCGTTGTCGGTTATGATTACGGAGGATTTCGCCAAATTGTGGATGAAGCTTTCAAGGGAGTGGAAAACCCATCTGGAAGACAGCCTGCTGCCGAACTTGACGGAAGGCCAGCTCAACGCGCTCGAGCTGCTGATCAAGCATCAGCCGATGAAGCCGTCCGAGCTGCTGCAGCATCTCCATACGACGCCGGCTGCCATCACGACGCTGCTCGACCGGATGGAGCGCGGCGGCCTGATCGAGCGTGGCCGGGATCTGGCCGACCGCCGGATCGTCTGGGTGACGGTTACCGAGCATGGGGAGAAGGAAGCCGCGCGCGGCATGGAAGTCAGGGAAGCCTTCATCCGCGGTGCTCTGGACCGGATCTCTTCCCACAACCAGCAGCTGCTGGTCTATCTGCTTGGCAAAGTAGCGAACGCCGGTTAAAGCCGGCGTTCGCTTTTCAATTCGGAAGCCTCGCTGCCTGCTTCAGGAAGATGATTTCGGCGGCAGCAGCTCGACCAGATACGGACGCGAGCCGTTCTCTGCTTTCATGGTGAAATAACCTTTGCCCGGCTCCAGCTTCACTTTCGTTCCATCCGGCTTGGTTCCATAAGCAGGCATGGCGAAGCGGACATCAAAGGATCCGAAAGCAAGCTTTCCCTTGAAGATCGTCAGATTGACGTTTGTAGATTTCACGGCGAGAGACGTCCAGCAGACGATCAAATCGCCGGAAGGTTCGTCGCCGCCGTTGTTTCCTTTCAAATGGACCGTCTGACCGATGACAATGGGATGGGGGGAAATGTCCATGAAAGGAAGCACCTTCAAAGCATTGAAGTCCTTGACGGCCGCAGAATCGTTCAGGACGAGGCTGTCCTTTCCTCCGGTCGCTCCGTATACGAGCTTGCTGCCGGAAGCGGCATACAGCGACGTGCCGTCCCCTTGGTTGAACGAGATGGTCATGCCGTGGAAAAACTGATCGTCGGGCACTTTGGCAACGGTCTCCCGGACTCCTTTTGCGGCGAATTTCTTCAGAATGCCGCAGACAGTGGCGATAGAGGCCTTATCGTTCGGGTTGGCTCCGTTGAGAGAGATGTAGACGGTATCGGCATCCTGCATGGAGACGGATTTGACCGTCTTGCTGGAGCAATCGGCCGCGAGCTCATCGACAGTACGCGGCTTCGGCAGGCTCTGCCGTTCCTTTTCGTAGGAAGGACGGAGGTAGGTAAGCCGTTCATAGTTGCCGTCCTTCCCGTCGAGAGAGCTGTCGTAAAAGAAGTCCAGCTGGCCGGCGCCCATATCGGCGGCCACCACCAGCCCGTCTCCCTTGGAAGGAATGCGGTAGGCATCTTCCAGGTCCTTGCCCGAAAGAAGCTTGTCGGCCAGCACCGTAACGGTATGATCCTTGAAATCGATCAAGGTCAGCAGTCCGGTCGACATTGGCCGAACAATCATATAATCCTGCCCGATGCCATGGAGGAAATAGCGGTCTTCTTTGCCGGCAAGCTCGGCCATGTCGTATGTCTTGGCGGGGAGAGCCTTTTCATCGTACAAGGCAGCGGTTCGTCCGTCCGTCAAGATGGTATAGGAGGTCAAGCCGTCCGGACCTTCAATCTGTGTGAAGCTTGCATTGTGGTCCATGAGTCCTTCATAGCCTGCTTTGGTCTGGACGGCGATCTTGCCGTCATGGAGAAGGAGGCTGTAGACGTCATAGCGGCTGCGGTCGGCTCCATAACGGTCCACAACGGTAATGACGCTGCCGTTCAGAAAAAATCCATTCCCCTCGAGGGAAACGGTGCCTTGGAAATCAGCCTCGACGCGGCCGGCGAGCGCGGCTGGGGAGCTTTCATCCTTGGACAGGTACAGATCCCCGCTGTCGCGGCTCAGCCACATCCGGTCATTGGGGATAGAGCGCTTGATATACTCATCGTTTCCCTTCAAGTGCAAGGACCGGCTGGGAGCATCCCACCAGATTTTGCTGCCGACGGCTTCCGACAGGAAGCGAAGCGGCACATAGATCTGGCTGTCGACCATCCGCAGCGGCCCGCTCAAAGGAACGGATTGTCCGTTCACCGTTGCAGCGGCCGCGCCGTAGGTCATTTTGACCGTTCTCTTCGGGTACTGCAGCGTGAAGGTTTTGGACGGAGAGTCCCAGGATACGAGGCAGCCCAGCAGCTCCCCGGATAACCGGAGAGGGAGATAAGCCGTCCCATTGTCCAGAAAGGGAGCGGTATTCGTTTTGACTATCTGTTCATTTACAATCAGCTTGATCGGCGCCGGGTCCGGGGCAGAGCCGGCAGCGTCAGCAGGGGACGGAAGCAAAGCAAAGCCCAGCAATGAAGCGGTCAGCAGCAGGCGGCTTCGGAAGCGGAACGGCATGTTATCGGATCAACTCGCTCTCGTTGGAACAGAATGGAAACAATCTTATCCTCTTCGACGCTGTCAGCTCTAAAAAGTTGCATGGCTGCTCATGCCGGCTGCGTACAAGTCCGGCTGCGGAAAAGGATAGAAGCGTTCCGGAAACGAACAACAGCGGCAGCCTTGGAGAGCTTGCTCTCCTCAGGCTGCCGCTGTTGTTGTACTATCGTCTCCGTATTTAGCGGGGTTCTGCGTTTCCTGCTTCCGCTCCGAATTCCGTTTCCAGATGCCGGGCGGCTCCGTCGAGCAGGCTGTCCTCCCAAAGGTTCCAGGGAAAGGAGCTTGGCGGACGGGAGGCGAAGGACATCCACTCCTTGCTGACGGGATGCGGAATGCCTGCTTCCGCCGACCAGAGCGCGATGTCCGCATGGCCGCTTCTGGACTTGTCTCCGCGAGGGACGGGGGCTCCGTATTTCAGGTCGGCATGGAGCGGACAGCCGATGGCAGCCATCTGCACTCGGATCTGATGAGGCCGGCCGGTATGAAGGCGGACGGCCGCCAACGCCAAGCCATCCGCCTCGCAGAGCACGGCATAGGAAAGCTTGGCTTCCTTGGCGTCTCCCCGGGGCTTGTCATAAGCCGTGACGACGTTGCGCTTCGAGTCCTTGGCCAGATAATGCTTCAGCTGTCCCTTGGACTGTGGAGGCCTTCCGTTCAGAACGGCCAAATACGTCTTGCTGAAGGTTCTCGTCCGCACGGAATCGGACAGCCGCCCGGCAGCCTTGGA
Organism: Paenibacillus sp. P22; assembly: GCF_000469945.2. Taxonomy (NCBI): domain Bacteria; kingdom Bacillati; phylum Bacillota; class Bacilli; order Caryophanales; family Paenibacillaceae; genus Paenibacillus; species Paenibacillus sp. P22. Next base: position 49,056 of record NZ_CBRA020000008.1, read on the forward strand.
CGTCTTGGCGAACAGCATGACGCCTCCTACCGGCCGGTCCAAGCGGTGGACGAGCCCGAGAAACACGTTGCCGGGCTTGTCATGCCGTATTTTCAAGTCCTGCTTGAGAAGCGTGAGCATATCCTCGTCGCCGCTCTCATCCGCCTGTGACGGAATGCCAGGCGGCTTCACGACCGCGAGCAGATGGTTGTCCTCGTAAAGCACGGGAATGCCCGTAGAGGCCGCCATGCTCTCAGGCCTCCCAGCGGCCCAGGATGCCGCATGGCAGCACGAGACCGGACGCGCTGATCGGAAGGCCGATCTCGCCGCAGTTGATGCTGCCGCCGAAGCGCTTGCCTGCGGTCATATGGAGCAGGTTGTGGAGCACCTGCGGCGACAAGCCCGTCGTATAGGAGTTGATCAGCAGGAAGAGCGGGTTGTCGGTCAGTATTTCCATGCAGGATTCCAGGAAGGGGAACAAGCTGGACTCCAGCTTCCACATTTCTCCGCCCGGACCTCGTCCGTAGGACGGAGGATCCATGATGATGGCATCGTATTTGCTGCCGCGGCGCTGCTCGCGCTGCACGAATTTGAACACATCATCCGTAATGTAGCGGATGGGCCGGTCGGCCAGGCCGGACAGCTGAGCATTTTCCTTGGCCCATTGGACCATGCCCTTGGCCGCGTCGACATGGCAGACGTCGGCTCCGGCCGCTCCGGCTGCAACGGTGGCTCCGCCGGTATACGCGAACAGATTGAGCACGCGGACAGGGCGCCCTGCGCCGCGGATCTTGTCCATCATCCAGCTCCAGTTGACCGCCTGCTCCGGAAACAGTCCCGTATGCTTGAAGTTGGTCGGCTTGATGTTGAACTTCAGTTCACCGTAGGATACGGTCCATTTGTCCGGAAGCTGCTTGCGGAAATCCCATTGCCCGCCGCCGGCCGAGCTGCGGTGGTAATGGCCGTCTGCGCTCGACCAGCTGCGGCGGTCGCCCCGGTAAGGCCATATGATTTGCGGATCCGGCCGGCGCAGGGTGACATCCCCCCAGCGCTCCAGCTTGTCTCCGTCGCCAGTATCGATAAGTTCGTAGTCTTTCCATTGGTCTGCAATGTACATAGTGGTCTGCTTGGCCCCTTTGCTTCAACAATCGTCCACTTATTATATCGGGTGGCCGTTGGGGAAGCAATGAAAGCGGCAAGGAGAGGGGACATTCGCAGGAACTTGAAACGAACAGGGAGATTCCCGGAAAACGAAGGTAAAAAAAGGATTCCGGCAGCGTGGCCGATCAGGGAAGCTTAAGAGGAATAGAGAATGCTCGAACCTTTTAGAAAAGCGAAGAGCAGGAAATGGCAAGGAGATCATGAAAGGAGGCAGGAAGGAGGGCGGGCAGGAAGGCTGGAGACGGAAAAGCGGGCAGGAACGCTTGCGGCGGAAAAGCGGGTGGAGGAGAAAAAAAGCGGGTGGATTCGCTTTGAAAAGCTTAAAAGGCGTCTGAGGCGGACCCCGGCAGGGAAGCCGAAGCGCCTGCCCCTCCCGCGGCATGAAGGCAGGCGCCTATTCGGCTTGCTTGAGCACATCCATCATCCGGTCAATGGAACGCTGACGCTTCTCGGCATCCATTCCGTTCAGAATTTTCAGAATTTCGAACGTTTCCGGAGCGACCTGGGCTTCGCTTTGATTTTGCTCTCCGCCGATCATATAATCCAGGGAGACTTCAAAAAACGCGGCAAGCTTGATCAAGGTTTCATAGACAGGCTGGCGGTTATTGATTTCATAATGACTGTAGGCGGAGCGGGTAATGCCGATCTTTTTCGATACCTCCTCCTGGGACATGTTCTTGTTAAGCCGGAGTTCACGCAATCGATCTCCCATCGTCAGGGTCATGTCGGGCTGCTCCTTACTTCGTTCTAAGCGGCAGTGCCGGTTGAAGATTGCGGGCATGCGGCGGCACGGCCTCAATCAAACTTTATGATACAATATGTATCATTGTCAAGCGAACGCAAGGAGATCCTGTCGGATAACGCGAATCGCAAACACTAATTCAACGGCTGGAACCTTTGCGGGCCACATCGGAGGGAGAGGGAAGGAATGATTCAAACAACGAAGCTGTGGATTGGCGGAAAATGGGTAGAAGGAAGCCGAACCGAGCCGCTTCAAGCGCCTTATGGAGGAGAGTGCCTGGCGGAAATCGGCTATGCTTCGAAGGAGCAGGCCGTGCAAGCCGTCATCGCCGCAAGAGACGCTTTCCGCGAATTCCGTGCCGTGCCCGCCCATCGCAGAAGCTCGATCCTGTATCAGGCTGCCGATCTGCTGGAGCGCCGCAGCGCCGAAGCGGCCGAGATCGCCGCCTTGGAAGCGGGCAAGCCGATCAAGGCTGCCCGGGCCGAGATCGCGCGTACGGTGCAGACCTATCTGTTTGCCGCGGAGGCGGCGAGAAACCTGAGGGGAGAGACGATTCCGATGGACGCGGCTCCCCGCGGCGAAGGACGAAGGGCGATGCTCGGGCGAGAGCCTGTCGGCGTCGTAAGCGCGATTACGCCGTTCAACTTCCCGTTCAATCTCGTCGCCCACAAGGTCGGTCCGGCCATCGCGGCGGGCAACTCGATCGTGCTCAAGCCCGCCGAGCAGACGCCTCTATCGGCGCTGTTCCTCGCCGAGCTGTTCGAGGAAGCCGGCCTGCCGGACGGCGTACTGAACATCATCCCCGGCAGCGGCAAGGAGCTCGGGGAGACGCTTTCCTCGCATCCCGATATCGCCTTTGTCACCTTCACCGGAAGTCCGGAGGTGGGCCGGCAGATCCGGGCGCAGGCGGGTCTGCGCAAGGTGACGCTGGAGCTCGGCAGCAATTCCCCGCTGCTGATCGACCGCGGATTTTCACCGGAGGAGCTTGCGGCCATCGCCGACGAGGCGGCGGCGGGAGCTTTCGCCTACAACGGACAGGTGTGCATATCGGTGCAGCGGGTACTCGTGCATGAAGAGCATTGCGAAGCCTTCACGGAGCTGCTCGCGGAGCGCGCGCGGAAGCTGACCGCCGGAGATCCGCTGGACGAGCGGACGGACATCACTCCGCTCATCAACGCGCGGGCCGCGGAACGCCTGAAGTCTTGGCTTGAGCGGGCCAAGGAAGGCGGTGCGCGCGTGCGCTGCGGCGGGCAGTTCGACGGCTCTCTGATGATGCCGGCCGTGCTCACCGACGTGCCGGAGAACGCGGAGCTCAGCTGCGAGGAGGCTTTCGGTCCCGTTGCGGTCGTAGCGCCTTTCGGCAGCTGGGAGGAGGCGATCGCGGCGGCCAACCGATCGAGGTTCGGCCTGCAGGCAGGCGTATTCACGAAGAATATGGAGCATGCCCTGCAGGCGGCCGACCGTCTCCACTGCGGCGGCGTCATGATCAACGACGTCCCTACCTTCCGGCTCGACCATATGCCTTACGGAGGGGTCAAGGACAGCGGCAGCGGCCGGGAAGGAGTCCGGTACGCCATGGAGGAGATGACCGAGCCGAAGCTCGTCAGCTTCCGCAGCGGTTTCTTCAAGGGCTGACATGCAGTTCATGGAAGCCTTTACAGCATTTTCGGGGCGCCAGCGGCAGGGAAGAGCGGGCGGCGGCTGCACCGTTCGTCGCATTTTACGAAAGGTTGTCGACAAACATTGAATAAGCGCCGCGTTTTCTTTATAATAGAAGCACAAACGAAGCCGATCCTGTTCAATGACTCCAAGGAGCCGGGATCTTTCCCGGGCCTCCTTGACTTTCAACCTGCCATTGTCAGGCCGCCGGTTACCAAGCCGGCGGCTTTTTGCCGGGCTGATGCTTGCGAGGCGGCTTCATTGTTATCATCCGTACCAACCTTTTTCACTTAACGGAGGTAGTTGGCAAATGACCGACGAATCAAACACTAAACGGCAATGGAATGATTACTTCGGACCCAACCTGGGCTACGTCCAGGAACAGTACGAGCGCTACAGCAGCGATCCCGAATCGGTCGATCCCTCTTTCCGCGACCTGTTCGCGGAGCTGGGCGAACCGCCGGCGGACTTTGCTCCTGCAGCGGTTCACAGTGCTGCTCCGTCCGGCCAGGTTTCCGTCGACGTCTCGCTTCTGAAAAAGCTTGCCGCCGCGGAGAAGCTGGTAGGCAACATCCGCACCTACGGCCATCTGGCCGCAAACACCGATCCGCTCGGACTTCGCGCTTCCTCGGATACTCGCCTTGTCGAGCCCGCGACTTTCGATCTCACCGAGTCGGACCTCAGCCGGTTCCCGGCTTCCATCCTCTGGGATCATGCTCCAGCCAGCGTCACGAACGGCTGGCAGGCGATCCAGCAGCTTCGCAAGTCTTACACCCAATCCATCGGATTCGAATTCAGCCACGTCCATACCCAGACGGAACGGGACTGGCTCAGCGCCAAGGCTGAATCCGGCATTGCCAACTCCTCCCTGAACCCGGAAGAGCGGAAAGCTCTCCTTGACCTGCTTATTCATGTGGAACAGTTCGAAGCGTATCTGCACCGCACGTTCGTCGGCCAGAAAAGGTTCTCCGTCGAAGGCGTCGACATGCTTATTCCGGTCATCGACGAAATCGTCCGCCAATCCGTTCGGAACGGAGCCGAGCATGTCCTGATGGGCATGGCGCACCGCGGCCGCCTGAACGTGCTTGCCCATGTCCTGCGCAAGCCGTACGCGAAGATCTTCTCGGAATTCCATCATGCGCCGAACAAGGAGCTCGTTCCTTCCGAAGGCTCGATGGGCATCAACTCCGGCTGGGCCGGCGACGTGAAATACCATCTTGGCGCAGACCGCTCCATCGAAACCGGCGCCCGCATCCTGCTCGCCAACAATCCGAGCCATCTGGAGTATGTCAACTCGGTGGTCGAGGGCTTCTCCCGCGCCGCTCAGGAGGACCGCAGCAAGGCCGGCTATCCGGTGCAGGAGCTCGACAAGTCCATTGCGATCCAGGTCCATGGCGACGCCGCGTTCCCGGGAGAAGGCATTGTTGCGGAAACGCTTAACTTCACCGGTCTCGACGGCTACCGCAACGGCGGTTCCATCCATATCATCGCGAACAACCGCATCGGCTTCACGACCGACAGCAAGGATTCCCGCTCCACGCACTATGCGAGCGACCTCGCCAAAGGCTACGAAATTCCGATCGTGCATGTCAACGCGGACGATCCGGAAGCCTGCATCGCGGCCGTGCGCCTGGCTTGCGAGTACCGCAACAAGTTCAAGAAGGACTTCCTGATCGATCTTGTCGGCTACCGCCGCTACGGCCACAACGAAATGGACGATCCGGAAGGCACCCAGCCGCTCGTCTACGAGAAGGTGCGCAAGCACATGACGGTTGCGAGCCTGTACGCCGAGCGTCTCAAGGCGGAGGGAGCCCTCTCCGAGGACGAGATCAACAAGCTGATCCAGAATACGCTTCAGGAGCTTCAGGACGCCTACGACGTCATGAAGGAAAATGCGGCCAACGGCAAGCATGCCGACACGGGTCCGATTCCGGTTGCTCCGGAAAATACCGAGACGGCCGTTCCGCTCGACAAGCTGCGCGAGATCAACGCCGAGCTGCTTAAATATCCGGAGGGCTTCACCGTCTATCCGAAGCTGCAGCGCATCCTGCAGCGCCGCGGCTCCATGCTCGACCAAGGCGAAAAAGTCGACTGGGCGCTCGCCGAGACGCTGGCGTTCGCGACGATTCTTGCCGACGGCAAGCCGATCCGCATGAGCGGCCAGGATGTCGAGCGCGCGACGTTCTCGCACCGCCATATCGTCCTCAACGATCATAAGACGGGCGAGAAGTTCTCTCCGATGCACCGCTTCCCGCAGGCGAAGGCATCGTTCGCGATCCACAACAGCCCGCTGACCGAGGGCGCGGTGCTCGGGTTCGAGTACGGCTACAACGTCTTCTCGCCGGAGACGTTCACGATTTGGGAAGCCCAATACGGCGACTTCGCGAACTCCGCGCAAGTCATCTTCGACCAATTCATCTCGGCGGGGCGCACGAAATGGAAGCAGCGCTCCAGCCTCGTCATGCTGCTGCCCCACGGCTACGAAGGCCAAGGTCCGGAGCATTCCAGCGCCCGCCTCGAACGTTATCTGCAGCTGTGCGCAGAGAACAACTGGACGGTGGCGAACCTGTCCACGGCGGCCCAGTACTTCCATCTGCTCCGCCGCCAGGCTGCCTGGACCGAGCATGAGGGAGCTCGTCCGCTCGTCATGATGTCGCCGAAAAGCCTGATCCGCAATCCGCGCGTCCTATCGCCCGGCGAGGATCTTGCGAACGGCAGCTTCAAGCTCGTTCTGGAGCAGAATGGCCTTGGCGCGAAGCCGGCTGCGGTCCGGCGCCTGATTCTGTGCTCGGGCAAAGTCGCCGTCGATCTCGAGGAAGCTCTGGAATCGGCCGGCGATCAGGACTTGAGCTGGCTGCATATCGTGCGCGTGGAGCAGCTGTATCCGTTCCCGCAAAAGGAAATCGCCGAAATCATCGCCCGTTACGGCAAGCTGGAAGAAATCGTATGGGTACAGGAAGAGCCGAAAAACATGGGCGCCTGGACGTTCATGGAACCCCGCATCCGCGAAGTTGCGGGCGGCAAAGCGGTCCATTATATCGGACGCCCGGACCGTTCGAGCCCGGCAAGCGGCCACCAAGACGTTCACGCCGCCGAACAACAATCCATCATCTCGCTCTCGCTGCAGCAAAAAGCGTTGAACACGATTTTACTTGGGAGGTAGAAGCAAGTGTCTGATATCAAAGTGCCTGAATTAGGCGAATCCATCTCGGAAGCAACGATCACCAAATGGCTCAAGAAAGAAGGGGAAGCCGTAGCCCAAGGCGACCTTCTTCTGGAGCTTGAAACCGATAAGGTCAACCTGGAAATCAGCGCCGATTCCAGCGGCGTGCTGAGCAGCATCGTCAAAGGCGAGGGCGACACCGTCCTCGTCGGCGAGACGATCGGCGTCATCGGAGAGGGCGGCGCGGCCGCATCCGCACCGGCCGCCGCTCCTGCGCAGCCGGTCCAGACGGAAGCGC
>NZ_CBRA020000009.1:0-155959 GCF_000469945.2 Paenibacillus sp. P22
CGCTTTTTCGGCTTATTCCCGCCTGCGGGCCGTTCACTGGCGGAATAAGCCGATTTTTTCGGCTTAATCTCGCCTGCGGGCCGTTCACTGGCGGAATAAGCCGATTTTTTCGGCTTATTTCCGCTTGCGGGCCGTTCGCTCGCGGAATAAGCCGATTTTTTCGGCTTAATCTCGCCTGCGGGCTGTTCACTCGCGGAATAAGCCGATTTTTTCGGCTTATTTCCGCCTGCGGGCCGTTCACTGGCGGTATAAGCCGATTTTTTCGGCTTATTCTCGCCTGCGGGCCGTTCACTGGCGGAATAAGCCGACTTTTTCGGCTTATTTCCGCCTGCGGGCCGTTCACTGGCGGAATAAGCCGATTTTTTCGGCTTATTTCCGCCTGCGGGCCGTTCACTGGCGGAATAAGCCGATTTTTTCGGCTTAATCTCGCCTGCGGGCCGTTCACTCGCAGAATAAGCCGATTTTTTCGGCTTATTCCCGCCTGCGGGCCGTTCACTCGCAGAATAAGCCGATTTTTTCGGCTTATTCCCGCCTGCGGGCCGTTCACTGGCGGAATAAGCCGATTTTTTCGGCTTAATCTCGCCTGCGGGCCGTTCACTGGCGGAATAAGCCGACTTTTTCGGCTTATTCTTCTTCCTGCCTAGGGCAGCGCCTGGCCGCAAGAGCCGCATGGCGCTGTTTTTTGGCATTCAACGGAGCCGGAGGCCTGTCCGAGGCTGGTGTGTTCCAATATTTTTATAGGGAGGGTTGACTTCGATACAACTCGAAGGACTAGGATGAAGGCAAGCCGGATGAGCATGGCCGGCAACTTGATCAGAGGAGAGATGGATATGACGGAAACAGCGAAGATCGCCCTCATCACGGGAGGCAGCCGGGGACTCGGCAGAAACGCGGCCGAGGCGCTCGCCCGGGCCGGAGTGGATGTCATCCTGACCTATAATAGTCATAAAGAGATTGCGGAGCAGACTGCGGCCGGACTGGAGGCCATGGGACGCAAGGCGGCCGCGCTGAGGCTAGATGCGGGCGACGTGTCCTCGTTCCCGGCTTTCGCGGAACAGCTGAAGGCCGTTCTCGCTGCCAAGTGGGAGCGGACGACGATCGACTTCCTCGTCAACAACGCCGGCTTCGGCTTGAAGGCATCCATTGCCGACACGACCGAGGAACAGTTCGACAGCCTCGTGAACGTCCACTTCAAGGGAGTCTTCTTCCTGACCCAGGCGATGCTCCCCCTTCTCGCGGACAACGGGGGCATCATCAACGTCTCCTCGGGACTGGCCCGCTTCACCTTTGAAGGCAGTGCCGCCTATGCGGCGATGAAAGGCGCCGTCGAAGTGCTGACCCGCTACATGGCCAAGGAATTCGGCAAAAGGGGCATTCGCGTCAACACGCTCGCTCCAGGCGCGATCATGACGGACTTCGGAGGCGGCTCGCTGCGGGAGGACAAGGCTGCGCAGAACCTCATCGGCTCTGTGACAGCGCTTGGCCGCCCCGGCGAAGCCGACGATATCGGCGGAGTCGTCGCGGCTCTGTGCTCCCCGGCATTGGGCTGGGTGAACGGACAGCGGATTGAAGCTTCCGGCGGCATGATGCTCTAAGTCGCTGCAGGATCCATACAGCCAAAAAAACCGCTTCGGCGGTTTTTTTGTTGCCCTTGCCGAGGCTCGGCTGTTCGGGCATCGGTCCGGTATCGTCTATCGTCCACGCCATCCGCTTGAATGGATATTCGGTGCTCAGCCGCTGCTTTTCCCTGCCTTCGCGCTTCGGCATCTTTGGCCGCGGCCGTTCTCAATGGCTGGCCGCTGCCTCTCCCCGCCTCCGGCATCTTTCGCCCCGGCCGCTCTCAATGGCTGGCCGGAGAACCGTCCTTGTTGGAATCGTAGAAGGCGACCTTGAGGTTGATGATGTTCAAGTTCTTTTTCAGCTCCGCGATCTGCCTCTGCACTTCCTTGCCGTGGGCGATCATCATTTCTTTTCTCGTCTCCATCGTGCCGGGGCCCTCCATGAACATGTCCATGTACGACTTGATTTCCTTGATCGGCATGCCGGTGTTTTTCAGGCAGCAGATCAGCTTCACCATTTCGAGATTCTGTTCCGTAAATACCCGGTTTCCCGACTTGTTCCTTCCCACGAACGGAAGCAGCCCTTCTTTATCGTAGAAACGAAGCGTGTGCGCGGACAAATCGCAAATTTCGGCCACTTCATGAATCGTATACATCGTTGCCCTCCTATTGATCGGCTCTCCGCCGCAAAATTGACTTCGACTGGACTCTAACTCCTATCTCTTCACTATAACGTCCGATGCCCTTATCGGCAACGCCGCCTTGCACCTGTGTCCCCCTAAGCAAAAAAGCCCTCCGCCAGGTCATCCCTGCGGAAGGCTTGCGGTTACCGGTACGAACGATAGCTGATCCTCCTGCCGTCCCTGCCGAACCCGAGCAGCACCGCGATGCGGTACGCCAGCCAGGCTGCGGAGGCCAGCAGCATGATGTCGTAAGCGGCATTGAACAGGAACAGATGCTTCTCGATGTCGGCCAGGCCGTCGCCCATGATCGGAATCAGGAAAGCGAAGAAGCCGACGAAGCCGACGAGCATGAGCAGCTCGGAGGTCATTTTGGCCGAGCCCTCGCGCGCGCGAAGCCATTCGATCACGCATACGCCGTAGTACACGATGTAGAACAGGACGATGAACAGCAGCGAATTCGGCATATGCCCGGCCTTGAACCGGCTCCAGCCGCTGTAGGTGTCGTTGAATGCGCCCGGCGGCTTGCCCTCGGCCTTCTCGTAGTTGCCGAGGTATCCCGGCTTCAGGTACACGCTCTGATGAGCGGCACGCTCCATGAGGCCGATCAGCCGCTGCGGATGGGTCGCATAGTAGAGCATGACCTTGCCGTGGGACATCCGGTCGTAGAAGTCGACCCTCATTTCCGGCGCGTCCTGCTTGATGGGGACATCCGTCTGGAAATAGTTCGAGCCGGCGTTGCCCGCCAGCTTCTCCGGCAAGCCGAGAGCCTTGAGATCTCCTTTTACATCGGGGGACTTGTTCAGAATGCCGTAGAAAACGGTCTGATACAGGTTGATATGCTTGAGCCCGTCCGGGGCGAACACATACAGCAGTGCCGACAGCAGGAACAGCGCGGAGCAGCAGATCAGCACGAGCTTGCGCCAGGCGCGGTCCCACCGGAGCGGCAGGAAGCGGAGCCCATAGAGGGCGAACACGACGCCTAGCGGCGTATTCTGCAGCTTGCCGCAGGCGAGCATGAACACGCAGAAGAAAAAGAAAATCAGCGTCCAGCGGCCCGGCTCCTCCTGATGGGCCAGCCGGAGACCCGTTCCCAGCGTAAGCAGCAGGAAGATCAGCGACACCGGCTCGGCGAAAAAGGAATTGAAGTAGGCCAGGTAACGAACGTCCAGGAATACGAACAGCAGCCCGGCCGTGAGGACGACGCCAACAGCCATGGAATATCTTCTGCCTGTATGGACCAGCAGATAGACCGCTGCGACCAGCAGCGCTCCGTACACCGCCGCCAGGATGCGGATGTTGAACAGGGAAGGATCATAGAGCCATCCAAGGCCCCTCGCGATGAACACCGGAATCAGCTGGGAGGTGATGTAGGCCCCTCTCAGGCTCCCGTAGGCGAAGTGCTGGTTGGCGTAGCTGAAGAAACGGTCCTCGTATGTAGTGGCGGCAGGATTGTAGTCCAGTCCAGCCGTCATGAGCACGCGCAAAAAGTCCCCCGAATCGGCCATGCCGATGAAGGGACGGGTGAACAGCAGCCAGATGATGATGCCGGCCGCGCCTGCGGCGGCCAGATATTCGATTCGGAATCGGGTTCTCACGGTCACACCCCCTGGTAGCTCAGAGCGTCAGGGCCGCTCTGAGATCTTGTCTCCGCCGGGACGTCGGCGGACGCGGGACGGACCGCGGGCTCCACCTCGCGCTCCACGATATAGAGCGGCCGCCTTTTGACTTCCCGGTAGATTTTCCCGATGTATTCGCCGATCAAGCCGACCGACAGCAGCTGCACGCCGCCGATGAACCAGAGCGAGACGATCAGGGACGCCCAGCCGGAGACGGTGTTGCCGAACATCTTGGAGATCAGCGCGTACAGACCCATCACGATGCTGACGCCGAACACGATGAAGCCCGCGGCCGTCACCATGCGGATCGGCTTGACGGACAGGGAGGTGATTCCCTCCAGGGCGAAGCTGATCATCTTCTTGAGCGGGTATTTGGACTCGCCGGCTGCGCGCTCCAGCCGCTCGTAATACACGACGCCTGTCTGGAAGCCGAGCATCGGCACGATGCCGCGCAGGAACAGGTTCACCTCCGTGAACTTCTCCAGCTCGTCCAGCGCGCGGCGGCTCATCAGCCGGTAGTCGGCGTGGTTGTTCACGATGCGCAGGCCCAGTCCTTCCATGACCTTGTAAAAGCCTTCGGCTGTCGTGCGCTTGAACCAGGTGTCGCGCTGGCGGCTGCTGCGCACGCCGTAGACGATCTCGCAGCCTTCCAGATAGCGCAGCACCATGTCGCGGATCGCCCGGACGTCGTCCTGCAGGTCGGCATCGATTGAGACGAGGCAGTCCGCATGGCGCTTCGCTGTCATCAGCCCCCCGAGCAGGGCGTTCTGGTGGCCGACGTTGGCCGCCAGGTTGAGTCCCGACACTCTCCGGCAGCGCGAAGCCAGATCCGCAATCAGCGGCCATGTGCCGTCCTTGCTGCCGTCGTTGACGAACATGATGAAGCTCCCCGGCGCGATGATGCCTTCCTTCTCCATGCTCTCCAGCATGGCGTCCAGCTCAGGCGCGGTCAGCTCCAGCACTTCCTCTTCGTTATAACAGGGCACGACGACGCCCAGTACAGGCCTATGTTCTCTCATGGCAAAACTCACTCCTAAGCATCCGGCTGCCGCCCGGGCTGCCGCGAAAATTAGCCTAATTATACCGCATGTCCGAGGAAAAGTCCCTGCTGGAGGGAATAACAGGCAAACAGGCTGCGCCAGCCGCCATGGAAGATGGCGGAGTGCAGCCTCTTTCCTTTCCATATAAACCCATCCCGCAGAGATCTAAACGGTAGGCGAAAACCTATGGCGCCGGCTCAAAACCTCAGGCACGCAGACGCTCTGCCGCCGCATCCACCCACAGCCCGTCCTCGTCCGCAAGCAGCGCATGCCAGCCGAACGCCTCGGCAGCCGCGACATTGCGGGGCGAGTCGTCCGCGAACAGGACCGGCGCACCCGGCTCCAGCTTGCCCGCGCAACGCTCCAGCAGCGCCGGATCGGGCTTGCTCAGCCCTTCCTCGCAGGAGATCGTTATGCTGGAGAGCCATTCCGACGCGGGCTCCAGCACCGGCCGCAGCCAGCCCGAGACATGGTTGCTCAGCAAATGCACGTCGGCCAGCCGAGCCAGCTCAGGCAGCCTCTCCAAAGCGGGCAGCGGCTGCAAATGGGAACGCAGCAGCCTTTCCGCATCCGCCTCCGCCCATCCGGGAACGAATCCGGCGATCCAGCGGTAGAATTCCGCTTCCGGATGCTCTCCCGTCCATAACCGTCCGGCAATATCGCGCTTGTACCTGTCTCTCAGCTCTCCGAAGGCGTGGCCGCTTATCTCCGCCAGCTCCTGCCACATGGAAGGCGTAAGATTGGAGACAAGCACGCCTCCCGCATCGAGCACGAGCTGCGGCCGGAGAACAGAACGAGGCTTATCATCAGGCATGAAAGGCATGGCATCCATCATGGTTTATCTCTCCAATCGCAAATGTCCGGCGTGAAACCGGGAGTCCCCCCAACGACTCCACGACTTGGAGTGGGCAAAGTTTTTCCCTGCGCCGCTTTTTAGACATGCAAAATGCTCCCCTCACGGTAGACAAGTTTATTTTTTCACCTGTCTGCCGTATGGGGAGCATCTCGATTCGGCTTTTGGGACAGCCTCTATTGGCGGGACGGTCTCCCTTTGGCTGCCTCAGGCAAGGCAGCATCACGCTCCCTTAGCCGAGCGCAGCATGGACAAGCTCTCCGCCGGCGGTGAATCGGCCCGGCCTCCGGCTGAGGCTAGCCCAATATGAGCCGGTCGTCCGACAGCTTCTGGCCGCTGATGCCCTCGAACTCCCGCAGCAGCTCCTGGACCGTGAGTCCCTGCTTGCGGCTCTCGGGAATATCGAGAATGATGCGGCCCTTGTCCATCATGATGAGCCGGTTGCCGAGCCGGATGGCCTGCTCCATGTTGTGGGTGACCATCAGCGTCGTAAGGCCCATGTCGCGCACGATGCTTTCCGTCAGCCGGGTGATCAGCTCCGCCCGCGCCGGATCGAGCGCCGCCGTATGCTCGTCCAGCAGCAGGATATCCGGCTTGGTGAAGGTCGCCATCAGGAGGCTGAGCGCCTGGCGCTCGCCGCCGGACAGCAGGCCGACCTTGGCGCGCAGCCGATTCTCCAGCCCGATGCCGAGGCGGCTGAGCTCCTGGCGGAATAGCCCGCGCTTCGCTCCCGACACCGACCAGCCCAGGCCGCGCGGCTTGCCGCGCTTGTAGGCCATCGCCAGATTCTCTTCAATCGTCATGTTCGGCGCGGTGCCGGCCATGGGATCCTGGAAGACGCGGCCGATCCAGCGGCTCCGTCTCGATTCGGACGCTCCCGTCACATCCGCATCGGCGATGGAGATGCGTCCGATGTCGGGCTTCATGACGCCGGAGATCATATTCATGAGCGTCGACTTCCCCGCGCCGTTGCTGCCGATGACGGTGACGAAGTCTCCCGCCTTCAGCTGCAGGTCGATATTCATGAGAGCGACCTTCTCGTCCGGCGTGCCGGGGTTGAACAGCTTGGATACCGATTGCACATGCAGCATCAGGCTTCCCTCCTTCCGGCAGTCCCTGCCGCAAGCTCGGCGGTGCGCCTGCGCGCCTGCCGCTTCTGCTTCATCGACCGGTTGACCGTCGGGATGACGAGCGCGATGATGACGATCGCCGCCGTGATCAGCTTGAGATCGGACGCCTCCAGGTGGAGGAAGTCGGAACGCAGCGCCAGCGCGATGACGACCCGGTAGACGACGGCGCCGACCAGCACGGCGAGCGTCGTCATGAAGACGCCGCGCGCGCCGAGCAGAGCTTCGCCGATGATGACGGAAGCGAGGCCGATGACGATCATGCCGATGCCCATATTGATGTCCGCGAAGCTGGCATCCTGCGCGATGAGCGCGCCGGACAGCGCCACGAGACCGTTGGAGAGGCTGACGCCGAGCACGGTGGAACGGTCGGTATTGCCGCCGAAGCTGCGGATCATCCGCTTGTTGTCGCCTGTCGCCCGCAGCGCCAGGCCTAGATCCGTGTGCAGGAACCCGTCCAGAAGGAGCTTGGCGGCAATCGCCACGACGAGCAGCACGAGCGGATAGAACCAGGAGACGCCGCCGAAGGTCAGCCATCCGGAGCTCGCGATGCTGCCGAGCAGCGTGTTCTCGCCCGAGATGGACACGTTCGGCTTGCCCATGATTCTCATATTGATGGAATACAAGGCGATCATCATGAGGATGCCGGCCAGCAGGCCGTTGACCTTGCCCTTCGTATGCAGCAGCCCTGTGCAGGCGCCGGCTGCCATTCCGCCCCCGAAGGCGGCAAGCGTGGCAATCCACGGCGACCAGCCATGCGTCAGGAGCACGGCCGCGATGCCGGCTCCCGTCGTGAAGCTGCCGTCAACCGTCAAATCGGGAAAATCAAGGATGCGATACGTGATGTAGACCCCGAGCGCCATCAGGGCGTACATGAGCCCAAGCGCAACCGCTCCGTTCAGGGATAGGATCAAGGAAGCCACCTCTTAGCTATTGGATGATGTTCGTTTCCTGGTCTTTCACTTTGGCCTTCATATCGTCGGTAACGTCAATGCCCTGGGCCTCTGCGGCCTTGAGATTGAGGATGAGGTCGAGCTTCTCCTGCATGCCCACCTTCATGTCCCCTACCTTCTTGCCGTCCTTCAGCACCTCGGCCGCCATTTGTCCGACCTGATAGCCGTGGTCGTAGTATTTGAAGCCCACTGTGGCGAAAGCGCCCTTCTCGACCGTATCGCGGTCGCTGGAGAAGAACGGAAGCTTCTTGGAATTCGCCACCTGGATGATCGTGTCGACGCCGCTGATGACCGTGTTGTCGAGCGTCGTGAAGAGCGCGTCCGCGCGTCCTACGAGCGACTCGGCCGCCTGCTTCACCTCGGATGTATTGGATACCGGGGCTTTCACCAGCTTGATGTCATGCTTGGCGAGCGCCTGCTCGGCGTTTTTGGCCATGATGACCGCGTTGGACTCGCCTTCGTTGATGACGAGGCCGACGGATTTCACCTTCGGGAAGTCGGAGGCGATGAAGTCCATCAGCTGCACGATCGCATCCGGGTTCGTGTCGGAAGCGCCGGAGATGTTGCCGCCCGGCTTGTCCAGGCTCGTGACGAGCTTCGCGTCGAGCGGATCCGTGACGGCCGCGAACAGGATCGGCGCGTTCTTGACCTTCTCCGCTACAGCCTGCGCGGATGGAGTGGCGATGGCGAGCACGAGATCGTTTTTGCCGGAGGCGATCTTCTGCGCGATCGACAGGTTGTTGCTCTGATCGCTCTGCGCGTTGTTGAAGTCGACCTTGAGGTTGTCGCCCTCTACGATGCCGGCATCCTTCAAGGCGGCGAGGAAGCCTTCGCGCGTCGCATCCAGGGACGGATGCTCCACGATCTGCGAGATCGCGATGGAATACGTTTTGCCTTCCGCTGCGCCTCCTGCGGAAGGAGCCGGGCTTGCCGAGCCGCCCTCATTCGTGTTTTTTGCCCCGCAGCCTGCCGCCGTCATCAATGCCACCGCGAGGAGCGCGGATGCCCATATTCTTTTTCCCATGAATAGACCCCTTTTCCCATATCATGAATTTGTCCAGACCGTTTTTTCATCCACTCTTTTGAGCATTTTGTAAAGCTTTCTGTACCCAGTTTAAGGGGGAACTGAAATTTCGTCAATTAAAGCGCGACCGCATAAAGGCAGGAAACGGACAGTGCTTGAAAGCGGCTTTCCTTTAAATAAAACCATGCCATGCTCTTCCTTTTCGTTTCCAACCGGTTGAAAACCCGCAGCGGCTGAAATTTCCTCCCCGGAACGGGCAGACAATGCGGAAAGGCCGCATCTTTTTTTATTCATACGTGTCTATATAGATAGTGGAAAATCGTAAAGGAGGGGTCCGTTTGCCGAAGTCGATCGGAGCGGCTGCCGTTATTTTAGATTCGGAAGGCAGAGTCTTGTTAGTGAAACATAGCTACGGCAACAACAATTGGGAGCTGCCGGGCGGAAAAGCCGAAGACGAGGAGTCCGCCGAAGATACGGCGGCCAGAGAAGTGCTTGAAGAAGTCGGACTGAAGGTCGGAATCCGGCAGTTGACGGGCATTTATTACGATCCGAACCATGATATGCATCATTTTGTGTTCATGGCGGATACCGGCCCTTCCCATCCGGCTCCTCAGCCAAGCTCGCCTGAAATTCTGGAATGCCGATACTGGGCAAGAGACGAGCTTCCCAGACCGATCAGCGATTTTACCTGCAAGCGCATTGACGATGCCTTGAATCCGAATAGACCGCAGCTTTTCCATACGGTGGGACCGAGGCAGTGGCTGGAAGGATAGAATGAGGATGCCAGACAGAGCACGCATGGGAGCTTCATCGAATCGGAGATCCACTCATCGGATGGGCTGCGGCCAGAACGAACGATGTCGTCTTTGTGTACGAACAAGGCGGCCAGGTGGTCGGGTATATCCACGGCAGTCCGTATGAACTGCTTTTTTCCGGCTCTCTGGTCAACGTCCTGGGCTTCGTCGTCAAAAAAAGCCGACGAAACCAAGGAATAGGCGGCAAGCTGATCGGGCATCTGGAGCAATGGGGACAGGAGCATGGATTTTCGGGCATCAAGCTGCTGTCCCATCCAAGCCGGACAGCAGCTCATCGATTCTATGAGAGACGCGGCTACAGATTCACGAAGGACCAAAAGAATTTCATCAAAAATTGGCAGGAGTGATCGAGACTAAGAAAAGTCGGCAGGCGCTGACGGAGGATCGGCGAAAACAATCATTCCGATGGTCTTATCGTGATGACCACCTTTCCCTTGGCGCTTCCGCCTTCCAAGTACCGAAGAGCTTGCCCGGCATCCTCTAGCCGAAACACTTTGTCCACAACCGGCTTGATGCGGCCGCTCTCGATCCTTTCTTTTAAAAGGCTCAATTGCGCTCCGCTCGGCTTCATGAACAGGTAGCGATAGCTCGTCCGGCTTTTTTTCGCAAGCGCGGTGATTCGGCGGCTGACGAGGGCCAATAGGGCCGTTTTTATCCAGCCTAGCTGCTGTTCTTTTCCGAAGGCGGCGTTCGGCACTCCCGATATGGAGACAACCTGCCCGCCTTCCTTCAAGATCCGGAACGACTTTTCCAGGGCGTCTCCTCCTAAAGTGTCGAACACCGCGTCATACCCGGCAAGCAGATCTTCAACCTTTTCTTTCCTGTAATTGACGATCCGATCGGCGCCAAGCGATTTGACCAGCTCGTAGCCTTTATCGCTTGCCGTCGTGGCGACAAATGCGCCCATTTCCTTGGCCAGCTGGATCGCGAAGGTTCCGACGCCTCCTGCGCCTGCGTGGATCAAGATTTTTTGACCTTTCCGAAGCTTGAGAATATCGGTGAACGCTTGATAAGCCGTAAGTCCGACGAGCGGAATGGAGGCCGCTTCATCAAAGCTTAGATTTTGCGGCATCAGGGACAGATCATCCTCATGAACGGCGATATATTCAGCCAGCGTCCCGATCCTGTTCTTGCGGGGCCTCCCGTAGACCTGGTCTCCGGGTTTGAATGCGCTCACCGACCCGCCTGTCTGGACGACGACTCCGGAGAAATCATTTCCCAAAACAAGTGGAAACTTGTACTTCAGCAGGAACTTCACTTTCCCTTCCTTAATCTTAAAATCGATCGGATTCAAGCTGGCTGCATGAATTTCCACCAGCACGTCATGCTCGCCAATCGAAGGCATGGGCCGTTCCGCCATCACTAACGGACTGTTCTTTCCATACTTTTCAATGATCATAGCCTTCATTTCCATCCTCCTCAAATGTTTATACGTTTAAACAAATCAACCAATTGGTCGGAGCAGCAGCAAGAGCATCGTCTCTGCTGCTGTATTTCCTATGCCGGCGCTCGTTACCGAGACCCGCTGCACTCGGCTTCAACGGCCGCAATCAACGACTTGAGCCGTTCAAGCGGCTTCCGCACCGTCAGCACATAAACATTTTCAACGCCTTTCTTTTCGGCTTCAATATAGCCGGACTGCTTCAACACCTTCAGATGATGGGAGACAGCCGGTCTGGACAGATTCATATGGCTGGATATCGTATTCACGTTAAGTCCCGATTTGTGCTGCGCCAGCAGCAAGATAATGGCTTGGCGGCCGGCATCGGTCAACACATCCAGCAAAGGAATGCATTCTTGGAACTGCTGCAGGACATGCCCGGTTTGCTCGCTCATCGTTCTCCCTCAATCCGTTCATTGGTTTAATCGTTTAAACTGAATTATAACCGTCCGGCAAATAAAATCAAGACCGGGCTCGAAGCTTCACTCTATGCTTGCGGTTCCATTCACGGCGACCGCCGGTCCGCCCGTTCAAATCATGTGATTATTTGCCTATACCTATCCTATCCCTCGAACGCGCAGATCGAACCGTCTATAGTAAAGCTGAAAGGCGGATCTGTCTTGAGCCAAAACGCAGCGGGAGAGTGCGAACCATGACGGCTTATAACACGCCGTCGCGGAGCCTGTCCATGGCGGCCGCAAGCGATTCGGCATCCGGATAGAGAATCGTGGCGTAGGCAAGCCCGACTCCCCGCTCGGGCGCAGGCGGCGCTCCTTTGCCCGCCCAGATGTTCAGCCCGATATGATGATGATAACCGCCCGCCGAGACGAAAAGCGCCCCCATCGACTGCCAGCCGTCCGCGATCAGGTCGAAGCCGAGCAGGCCGCAATAGAAGTCGTAGGCGGCTTGCAGGTCGGATACATGGAAGTGGACGTGGCCGATGACCGTGCCGGCCGGCAGTCCTTGCCACTCCTGTCCTTCCGCCAGCTGCAGCAGGCCCTCGACGTCGACAGGATCGGTGCCCATAAGGACATGGCCTTCGGCGTCATGCTTCCACTCGCTGCGCGGCCGGTCGCGGTAGATCTCGATGCCGTTGCCGTCGGGATCGTCAAGGTACAACGCTTCGCTCACCCAGTGGTCGCCTTGTCCGACAGGCAGCCTGGCTTCCGCCAGACGGCGCAGGACAAGGCCGAGCGACAAGCGGTCCGGAACGAGAATAGCGAAATGGTACAGGCCGGCGGTGCGTCCCGCCGCCGGGACGGCATCCGGGCGTTCCTCGAGCAGCAGCAAAGGCTCCGGGCCGCCGGCTGTCAGCCAGACGCCCTCCTCGTCCCTGCGCAAAACTTGAAAGCCGATGATATCGGTATAAAACCGGACGGAACGATCGATTTCTTTGACTTTCAGCTTCACAAGACCGATCGACACGCCGGGATGGATGGACAGATGCGGTTGAGTCATCCTGTATTCCCCCTTGAATAAGTAACTTATTAAAAGTAAGTATAATGCCGGGAACAAAAAAATTCAAGCGGGCGGTCCAAGTAGGATCCGCCCGCTTTCGTCTTGCTATTCATGCAGCCTGTTCACCCATCCTAATGCCGCAGATGGTATGGCACCGTGGCGATGACGATATCCTTGTTGCTGAACAGGTAGGCCCGCAGCAGAAGCCCCGTCTGGTTGTGCAGGATATGCTGCCACCAGTGCTTCGTGATGAACTGCGGAATGAGAATCGTAATATGATCCTGCTCGCCCGTTTTCCATTCCACCGTGTCGATGAACTTCAGGATCGGCCTCGTGATGCTCCGGTAGCTCGAGCGCAGCGTGATGAGACGGACGCCGGGGTTCCAGTCCTCCCATTTCTTCTCCATGCGCGCGATGTCTTCTTCGTTGAAGCCGACATAAACGGCGACGACGTTGTCGGTGAGCGACTTGGCGTAACCGAGCGAGTTGGCGACGACTCGCGTAATGCCCGCCACCGGCACGACGACCGTGCTGCCCTTGATGACCGGCTTGTCGACTTCCGGGTTGATCCGCAGCTCGGCGGCCACCTTGGTGTAGTGCCTATGGATGCGATGGAAGAGGAACATGACGATCGGGAGGAACACGAATACCATCCAGACATGCGCGAACTTCGTGAAGATGAAGATCAGCGTAATGCCGAGCGTCGTCAGCATGCCGATCGTATTGATGGTCAATTTGCCGATCCAGCCTTTCGGCTTCAGCTTGATCCAGCGGATCATCATCCCGAGCTGCGACAGCGTGAACGGGATGAACACGCCGACCGCATAGAGCGGAATCAGATTCTCGGTGTCGCCCCCGAACACCACGACGAGGATGATGGAGAATACGGCCAGGAAGATGATGCCGTTGGAGAAGCCGAGCCGGTCGCCGCGCACCATGAAGGCATGCGGCATGTATTTGTCCTTGGCCAGCATGAACGCGAGCAGCGGGAAGGCCGAGTAGGCTGTGTTGGCGGCCAGGAACAGGATCAGCGCCGTAACGCCCTGGATGAAGTAATACAGGATGCCCCGCCCGAACGTGCCGGCGGCAATCTGCGATACGACCGTCTCGCTCGCTTTCGGCGTGATTCCGTACCAATAGGCCAGCAGGCTGATGCCGAGAAACATCGAGCCGAGAATGACGCCCATCATGACCAGGGTGGACGCGGCATTTTTTTCGGCCGGCTGCTTGAAATTCGGGATCGCGTTGGATACGGCTTCCACGCCCGTCAGCGCGGAGCAGCCCGAGCTGAACGCCTTCAGCAGCAGGAACAGGCTGATGTTGCTGACCGTCGCGCCGATTTCCGGAATATCCGGGTGGGCGCCGCCGAAAGCGTATTTGACAACGCCTGAAAGGATGAGCACGAAGATGGAGACGACGAACAGGTAGATCGGCACGGCAAGCACCGAAGCGGATTCCGTCACGCCCCTCAGGTTCATGATCGTCAGCAGGACGATGACGATGATGGAGATCAGGATCCGGCTGTCATGCAGGGAAGGAAAGGCCGACGTGATGGCGTCGGTTCCCGCGGAAGCGCTGACCGCTACTGTCAGGATATAGTCGATGAGAAGCGAGCCGCCGGCCAGCAGGCCGGTCGTCGTGCCGATATTGTCCTTGGCGACGACATAAGCCCCGCCCCCCATAGGGTAGGAATAGATCGTTTGGCGGTAAGACAGGATGAGGATGAGAAGAAGTCCGAGCACGGCAAGGGAAATGGGAATGGAGTACCATACGGCGGCGAAGCCGGCCGCCATAAGGGCGATGAGAATCTGTTCCGTCCCGTAGGCGACGGAAGACAAGGCGTCCGAGGAAAGGACGGCCAGCGCCTTCAATTTGGTTAGCTTCTCGCCCTCAAGCTCTCTGCTCTTCATAGGGCGCCCGATCAGAAGGCGTTTCATGCGGTTGACCATGATTCTTTTTGCTCCTTTGCGCATCGTGCGCAGCGTGAATAATTACTTTGCCCCAGCTGGAGAAACATGATGTATCGTACACCCGAAGCCAACTTCTGTAAACGGGATTCTTCCCGGAGCGTATGCTGCTTGAAGGACGAAAAATCTTGCCTCCGCCCTCGGCTTCCAAAGCAAATTTACCCCGGCTGCTTTAATGCCGAACCATTTAGACCAAARMCGTCGTTCGCGGCATCGCTTCCGCCCGAAGCCGGGGCCGTTCCGCCCCCGGCTTCGCCTCCCATGCTGCCGTTGCCGGCCCCGGCTGCCGGTATCCAGTCGCCGGAACCGCCGGCCTCGTCCGCGCTCCCGCTGCCTGCTGCCGGCCCGTTCCCGCTGCCATCCGCTCCAGAGCCGATACCGGACGAATCACGATCGGCATGTCCGCTGTCCGGCCTATCTCCGCCGCCTTCATTCGATGTTCCGGACGGAACGGCCCCCTGGTCTTCGCCGGAGTTGTCCGCAGGCGGCGAATCCAGCGGCGCTGTCACAGGAGCCGATGCCCCTGCGGGCTTGTCCGCTCCCCAGAGCATGCCCCAGACGCCGGACATGGACAGAGGCTGCACCTGGACGGGGACATGGAATTGCTTGAGCAGCGTCTCGACATAGCTCGTCACGATGTATCCCGTCGTCCACAGCGTCAAAAAGCTGGCCAGCAGCGCGGTCGCTGCCGTCTTGCCCAGCCAGACCGCAATCTTTTTATAGTTCATTTATGATTCCTCCCTCGACAGAACGGCTATGTTCTACCAGTATGGGCATATTCGGGAGAGGGCATTCACTAGAGTGGAAGAGAACCGACCCGGTTTCACAACGGTCGGAGGTCCTTCCGTTGAGCAGTCAACAAAAAAACACGCAGCTCCGGCTTAGCCGGACAGCTGCGTGCTCGTCTTCCTATTCGTAAATCGGACGAACCGGATTCGTCTGCTCGCGGTTGCGGCCGACGGAGAAGATCGCGATCGGGATGCCGGTCAGCTCGGATACCCGCTCCACATAGCGGCGGGTGTTCTCCGGCAGGTCGGCCAGCGTCTTGGCCCCGCTGATATCCTCGGACCATCCCGGCAGCTCCTCGTAGACGGCTTCGCATTCCGCCAGCATCTTCAGGCTGGCCGGATAGTGCTCGATGACCTCGCCGCGGAACTTGTAGCCCGTGCAGATTTTCACCGTTTCCAGGCCCGTCATGACGTCGAGGGAGTTGAGGGACAGGCCCGTGATGCCGCTGACGCGGCGGGCATGGCGCACGACGACCGTATCGAACCAGCCGACACGGCGAGGGCGGCCCGTTACCGTGCCGTATTCATGGCCGGTCTCGCGGATCTGGTCGCCGATGGCGTCATGCAGCTCCGTCGGGAACGGACCGTCGCCGACGCGGGTCGTGTAGGCTTTGGCTACGCCGATGACCTGCTGGATTTTGGAAGGGCCGACGCCGGAGCCGATGCAGACGCCGCCGGCGGTCGGATTGGACGACGTGACGTACGGGTAGGTTCCTTGGTCGATATCGAGCATGACGCCTTGAGCGCCTTCGAACAGCACGCGCTTGCCGGAATCGATGGCATCGTTCAGAACGACCGACGTGTCCGTCACGTAAGGGCGAAGACGCTCCGCATGAGCGAGGTATTCCGGCAGGATGGCGTCTGCGTCGAGCGGCTCGCCGCCATACACCTGCTGGATGACCTGGTTCTTCTCTTCTACCATCCGGCGCAGCTTGCCTTCGAACTCCTCCGCATCCATCAGATCGGCGATGCGGATGCCGGCGCGGGCCGCCTTGTCCATGTAGCAGGGGCCGATGCCCTTGCGAGTCGTGCCGATTTTATTGTCGCCTTTGCGCTCTTCCTCAAGACCGTCCAGCACGAGATGGTACGGCATGATGACATGGGCGCGGTCGCTTATTTTCAGGTTGTCCGTCGAGAACCCGTTTTCATGGATATAGTCGATTTCGTCAAGCAGCGCGGCTGGATTGATGACCATCCCGTTGCCGATGACGCAGGTCTTATTATGATTGAAGATGCCGGATGGAATCATCGTCAGCTTATACTTCTTGTTGTCGATCAGAATCGTGTGGCCGGCATTGTTTCCGCCTTGGTAACGGGCGACCACTTCCGCTCCGTCCGCCAGATAATCGGTAATTTTGCCTTTCCCTTCGTCTCCCCACTGCGTGCCGACAACAACAACTGTAGACATGATCATACCTCCGCTTTACTGCCTGAATTTACTGTCTTATGCTTCGCCGCGGAACATGCTCTCATGCAGGCGCTTTCGCACGTTACTACGTGCAAGCAGCTGGGCGGCGAAAAAAGCAGCAAACCCAGTGTACCAGCCCTGCCATGGGATGTCAACAAATAAGGCGAACGATACCATTGCAGTTTCGTTTAATGTTCGGATTTAGAGGGCATTCCTGCTTTGCCTCAAAGCATTTTGCATCACAGAGATGCCGGGGTCGGATCGACCCCGGCACAATTCCGAAGATCAGGTCAGATGCAGGCAGCGGGCTGAGCCATTTTCCGTATTGGACCATCTAGAATCTTTAATACGGCACAAAAACTCTACGGCTTCTTGCCCGATATGAAAAAAAATCCGGACCCCCATGCGTCCTGTGCAAGCAACGCCGGTTATCCGGAAGGTTTAATCGCCTGATCGAACCCGCAAGCCTATGACGCCGGCTCGTGGGTTCGCCTGATCGAACCCGCAAGCCTATGACGCCGGCTCGTGGGTTCGCCTGATCGAACCCGCAAGCCTATGACGCTGGCTCGTGGGTTCGCCTGATCGAACCCGTAAGCCTATGACGCCGGCTCGTGGGTTCGCCTGATCGAACCCGCAAGCCTATGACGCTGGCTCGTGGGTTCGATCCAAGCTGACAAATTTATTAAAATTTTTCAAGAAAGCGAGCTCCACCGTTCCGACCGGACCGTTACGCTGCTTGGCGATGATGATCTCGATGATGTTCTTTTTCTCGGTTTCCTTATCGTAGTAATCATCCCGGTACAGGAACGCGACGATGTCGGCATCCTGCTCGATCGATCCGGATTCCCGCAAGTCGCTCATCATCGGACGCTTGTCCTGCCGCTGCTCGACGCCCCGGCTGAGCTGGGACAGGGCGATGACGGGAACCTCGAGCTCCCTCGCGATCTGCTTGAGCGTACGCGAGATTTCGGAGACCTCCTGCTGGCGGTTCTCGCCCGACTTCCCGCGTCCCTGGATCAGCTGCAGGTAGTCGATCAGAATCATCCCGAGGTTGCGCTCCTTCTTCAGGCGGCGGCATTTGGCCCGGATATCGCTGACGGTGATGCCCGGCGTATCGTCGATATAGATCTCCGCTTCGGACAGCGCGCCGATCGCCATCGTGAGCTTCTCCCAGTCGTCGCCTTCGAGGAAGCCCGTCCGCATGCGGCCGGCGTCGACGTTGGATTCTGCGCATACCATACGCTGGACGAGCTGGGCCGCGCTCATCTCGAGACTGAAGATGGCGACCGTCTCGCGCGAGCGCACGCCTACGTTCTGGGCAATGTTCAGAGCGAATGCCGTCTTGCCGACCGAAGGGCGCGCCGCAACGATAATAAGGTCGTTGCGCTGGAAGCCGCTCGTCATCTTGTCGAGATCGACAAAGCCCGATGGAATGCCGGTGGAACCGCCTTTGTTCGTATACAGAAACTCTACGCGTTCAAAAACTTCCATCAATACGTCGCGGATGGAGACGAAGCCGCTGCTGGAGCGCCGGTTGGCGATCTCCATGATGCGCGATTCCGCCTCGCTCAGCATGAGCCCGATATCGTCGGAAGCTCCATAGCCGTCGGAGACGATCGTCGTCGCCGTGCGGATCAGACGCCGCAGCATCGATTTCTCTTCGACGATCTGGGCGTAGTACTCCACGTTGGCTGCAGTCGGAACGACCGTGGCCAGCTTGGCCAAATAGCTGACGCCTCCGACCTCGTCGAGCTGCTGCCGGTCGCTGAGATACGCCGTCAGCGTGACGAGGTCGATTGGCTGGTTGTTCTCGCCCAGCTCGATCATCGCTTCGAACACGATCTGATGCTGGTTCAAGTAGAAGTCTTCGGGACGGATTTTCTCCATCGCCGTGATCAGAGCTTCCGCCTGCAGCAGGACGGCGCCAAGCACCGCCTGCTCGGCTTCCGTATTCTGCGGGGGAACCCGGTCAAACATCAATCCTTCCTGGCTCATCCCCGTAGTCCCTCCGTTCTCATTCTTCCGCCGCCTGCACCTTCAGCTTGCCCTTCACCTGAGGGTGCAGCTTGACGTCCAGATTGCTGAATCCGAGCGCCCGAATTGGCTCCTGGAGCTCGATTTTGCGCTTGTCGATCTTGATGCCTTCCTGCTTCTCCAGCGCTTCGGCAATCTGCTTCGTCGTGATGGCTCCGAACAGGCGGCCGCCTTCCCCGGCTTTGGTCCGCACGACGATCGTCAGCGTTTCCAGCTTCGCGGCCAGCGCCTCGGCATCCGCTTTCTCCTGAGCCTTGCGCTTGTCTTCCGACGCCTTCTGCATTTCCAGATTCTTGATGTTGCCTGCTTCAGCCGGCTTTACGAGCCCTTTCGGGAGCAGGAAATTGCGTACGTAGCCTTCCGACACTTCCTTGATTTCGCCGCGCTTGCCCTGGCCTTTTACGTCCTGCAGGAATATGACTTTCATTCGAACAACTCCTCTTCCTCATTCATTTGGCTCAGCACAGCCCTGAGCTTGGCTTCCACCTCGCGCACGGAACCGTCCATCTGGCAGGCGGCATTCGTGAGATGCCCGCCGCCGCCCATCCGCTCCATGACGACCTGTACGTTCATCTGGCCGAGCGACCTCGCGCTGATGCCGACAAGTCCGTCCTGGCGCTCCGCAATGACGAAGGACGCATAAACGCCCGTCATGTTCAGCAGCGTATCGGCCGACTGCGCGATCAGCAGCTGGGAGTAGCGCTGGCCCGGCTCCGTTACCGCGAGGGCGATGTGTTCATGCACGATCTCGGCATGCTTGATGATATCGGCTTTCTTCAAATACTCTTCCAAATCTTCCTTCAGCATCCGCTGCACCATCGAGGTATCGGCGCCGTTGCGGCGCAGGAACGAGGCCGCCTCGAACGTGCGGGCTCCCGTGCGCAGCGCGAAGCTCTTCGTATCGACCGTGATGCCGGCGAGCAGAGACGTCGCTTCGCGGATGTCGAGCACGAGCCGGTCGTGAATATACTGAAGCAGCTCCGTCACGAGCTCGCAAGCCGATGAAGCATACGGCTCCATGTAGATCAGCACCGCGTTCGGGATGAACTCCTCTCCGCGGCGGTGATGGTCGACGACGACGATCCGGCCGGTCTGGCTGAGGATGCGCGGCTCCTTGATCATCGACGCCTTGTGCGTGTCCACGACGACGACCAGCGTCCGGGCATCGACGAGCCCGAGGCTCTGCTCCGGCGAGATGAAGCGGCGGTACAGACGCTCGTCTTCCTTGAGCAGCTCCATCATCTTCTGGATGGACGGGTTGATGCCCTCCAGGACGATGAACGCTTCCTTGCCGAGATGCTGCGCTGCCTTGGCAACGCCGATCGCAGCGCCGATGGCATCCATATCCGGCATCTTGTGGCCGACAATGACGACCTTCTCGCTCTCGCGGATCATATCGCGCAGCGCATGGGCGATGACCCTTGCCCGCACGCGGGTCCGCTTCTCGACCGCGTTGGATTTGCCGCCGTAGAAGCTCTGCCGCTCTCCCACCTTCACGGCCGCCTGGTCGCCTCCGCGTCCTAGCGCCATGTCCAGGCTGATCTGAGCCCATTGGCCAAGCTCCGATATGCTCGAAGCCCCCGCCGCGAAGCCGATGCTGAGCGTCATCGGAATCTTGAGATCTCCGGTCATCTCCCGAACTTCGTCCAGGATGATGAATTTGGACAGCTCCAGCTGCCGCAGCGCCTTCTGGTCGGTAATGAGCAGGAACCGGTCGGAGTTGAGCCGCTTGATATACAGGTTCTCCTGCTGCGACCATTCCGTGATTTCCGTCGTGACACGGGACAGCAGCGTCGTCCGCTGCTGATCGTCCATCGACTGCGACACCTCGTCGAGGTTGTCGATGAACACGATTCCGAGCGCGAGCTTCTCTTCTTCATAAGCCTTGGACAGCTGCCACATCTCTGTGATTTCGCGGATGTACAGAAGCTTGTCGCCCGGCTTGAACAGCAGCTCGTAAATATCGGCGCCGACGGCGACCTCCATCTTGCCCGGCCTATCCTTCGCCTGGGCGAGCGCGGGGAACAGATCGAGCAGCGGAACGCCGACAACCGAATCCCGGTCCATCATGTCCGCGACAAAAGGATTATGCCACTCTACGATACGATCGTCATTGAATAGAATGATGCCGAAAGGCAGCTCGTTGATGACTTCGCTGCCGACTTTTTTGACACGGTAGGACAAGGTGCCCAAATATTTCTTGAGATCCTTGCGGAAAGCCTTCTCCGCCAGGAAGATATAGACGCCGCAGAGGATCGTGAGGACGAACGCGGCCGCGCCAAGCGGCCACTCGAACCAGAACAAGGCCGCCGACAACGCAATCATGAGGACGAGAGCCAGCACCATATGGGTCCCGTGCCAGCGCTTAAGAAGCAACTTCGGCATAGTACACGCCCCTGTTCAATGTTTCTGGAACGACTTGCGGATCGGGAACGCCGCATCCAGCACTCCGATCAGGCTGAGCGGAGGGAAGATAAGCAGGATAATGCTGATGAGGACCGGAACGGGCTTCGCCCAGCCCTTCTGATGCGCCAGGAAGAAGAAAAAGCCCATCGCCTGGACCGTGAAGGCCATGCGAAGCAGCGGAACCAGATTCAGCAGCGCCACCGATAGGAACGAGTTGTCTCCCGCGGGGATGAACATCTGCACGACCAGCGCAATCAAATAATACGTGACGAGCACGCGCGGCAGACGCCATTCATGGGCGGGCGGCATTCCGGGAACAGCCATGCCGAAGCCGGCCAGCGCCCTCCGGGACAAATACTGCGCGACAGCCGTTGCCGCGAATGCCATCAAGAGCAGCGCCTGAGGAATCGCCTGTACGGTCATCTTCACGACCATATCGGTATTCTCCGCCGTCCAAATATCCGACATCACGCCCTGGCTCGCCACGTTGCCGAGCATATCCTGCATCCGATCCTGCATCTCGCGGATCAGGGAGACGCCGAATACCGACTCGAACACGAGCAGCTCGACCAGCGCCAGCCCGAGGATCGTAAGCAGCACCGCCGTCATGGTCCTGCGGACGGGCTTGCCTTGCCGGTAATGATGGCCCATCACGATAGCGGGCACGAGAAAGAAGAGTCCGATAATGACAGAGGCCGGTCCGCTACCCGGCACGAAAAAGGCGATCAGAAATACCGGCACGATATGAGCGGCGAACATTCCTCTGGACAAAGTGGCGTATAGAACCACGAACGGCACCATGATCAAGGCGACGGTCAGCCAGTTCAGCAGCGGCACTCCCATAGAGAGCAGCAGCAAGAGAGCAATAGCGCTCCACAGGATGGATTTCCCACCGAATTTCAAACCCGTTCACCTCTTGGATTAATAAAGGTCTATCTAAGCGCCTCCCGGCAGAAAACGCAGGAAGCTGTACCTCTCATTATAACACAAATCCCGGCGGTGCAAGCTACGCCCGTACCGCCGGGATTGCCTGCCTCTCCCCTCCCGCGGGACGCGCCGCCTCACCAGCCGTCGTCCGATAGGCTCTCTGGGCGGCTGGCAGGACAGTTTGCGGCCCGCTCGCGCTGCTGCGGCAGCTTGGATCCGCGGCAAAAAATGCCCTGCCGCAAATGCGGCAGGGCATGCAGGAAGCTCGCTTCAGGATTTCTCCTGGAAGATGGACTTGGCGCAATAGTCGATGATGTCGCTGCGCCGGACGATGCCGATATAACGCTGCATGTCGTCGACGACAGGCACAAAATTCTGCGCCTTGGCAAGCGAGATGAGATCCTCCATGTTGGCATCGATCCGGACCGGCTTGTTCCTCACCCGCATCGGCACCTCCGACAAGGTGACGCGGCTGGTCTGCTCGAAGCTGAGATTCTCGTTCTTCATGAACCAGAGAAGGTCGCCCTCCGTGACCGTGGCCGCGTACGCGCCGTTTTTATCCAAAATCGGCACCGCCGTATAGCGATGGTATTCCATCTTCTCCAGCGTCTGCCGCAGCGTCGCTTCAAGCGTCAGTGTAATCGTCTCTGCCTTGGGCAGAAGAAAAAAAGCAATATTCATTTCTCAGCTTCTCCTATCTTGGAGAAGGTCACTGGTTCTCATCGGAAGAAGCCGTCGTGACCTCCGGTCCTTTGCCGGATTCGCTCCTGGCATCGTTGGTCGACCCCGAGGCGGCATCCAGCGTTTCGCTGTCCTTCGATGCGGCGCCCGTCAGCTGCTCCATCGTCAAGGATTTGTTCATCCAGTCGGCGATCAGCTTCCTGCTCGCCTCAACGTCTTTCTCGTCGGCAAAGTAATACCAGGCCCCATTTTCGCTGAGCTTATGTCCTTCGCCTTTGAGCGTGTGGGTGTAGATGGCCCGGTTGCCGCTTTGCAGCATCGCCTTGGCTTTGTCGATCATCTCGGATGGCGGAATGTCGGTCGCGAAGTTTTTGCCCATGATGCCGACGAATTCCGGAATGCGCGTCCAGGAGGATACGCTGGAGGCCTCGTCCATGATGGATTCCACGAACGCCTGCTGGCGCTCGGTGCGGCTGATGTCGCCGCCGGCATCCTCGCGGTAGCGGACGAAGTTGAGCGCGTCGGTGCCGTTGTACTTGCTCTGCCCGGCCTTGACGACGAACTTCTCATGATCGGCTTCCTTGTTGACGAGATCCTTTTCGACCGGCAGCGGAATGCCGCCCATCGCGTCGATCAGGTTGCGGAAGCCCTCGAAGTTGACCGCGGCATAATAATCGACCTGGTTGCCGAGCAGATTCTCCACCGTGTCGACAGCCATTTTGGCTCCGCCGAACGCATAGGCATGCGTGATTTTGTCTTTCTTGTCCTTGCCGACGATCTCCGTATAGGTGTCTCGAGGCATCGATACCATCAGAATCGCTCCATCCGATGGACGGACGACCGTAAACATCATCGTATCCGAGCGTCCCTGCTCGGCGCCGCGCGCATCCACTCCAAGGAGGAGGACGGAGTACGGGTCGGCTTTTTGATATTTCACGGGATTGGCTGCAGGCGGCTTGCTGTCGACGGTCGGCTGGTACGAGCCCTCCAGCTGCTTCTCCACTTTTTTGGAAAGAAACATATCAAAGCCCCATAGGGCGAGAGTAGTCCGGTTGAAATAGCCTACGGTTCCCAGGACGAGAAGGACGGCCAGGACGGAAGCCGTCCATGTCCACGCCTTGCGGGCGCGAGATTTTTTGGGTTTCATGGGTGAATTCCTTTCTGCTGAGGGTGCACGGCTCCATTCATTTTAGCCTAACTGTAGACGAGTAACCTTAAAGAATAGTTACAAATTGCTTAAAACTTGCCTGCAATACCCCTGTATCCATCGCATACCCGCGCTCCAATGCACATAAACATGGCCTAATGACTGTATTTTATGGAAAAGGAGCCTGGACACATGCACCCTTCTCCAAGAAGAGCCGATCCGTCTTCCACCGGCCTCGATCCGCGGCTGGCCGCTTTCCTCGGTTATCTCGGCAGCTTCGTCGGGGCCTTCCTGCTCCTTCTATTGGAAAAGAAGAGCCGGTATGTCCGCTTCCATGCCGTGCAATCCATTCTTTTCTCCGCAGCTTACCTGTGCCTGAGCATGGTTTTCGCCCTCGTCCCCGTCATCGGCTGGCTGCTGGGAGGATTGCTCGCTCCGCTCGCCCTGCTGGTCTGGATCGGCCTTATGATCGTTTCCTTGCAGGGCAAGCAGGCCCGGCTGCCCGTGCTCGGGGACTGGGCCGAGATGATCAGCGGCGAGTTCTAGCCGGGTCAGTTCAGGAACAGCGTGGCGTTGCTGTACCTTCTCGACAAGGAATGGAAATAAGCGGCCTGGACGGAGAACACGGCGATCAGCAGCAGATTGCCGAGCGCTTCGGCTTCCGTTTCATCCAGGCCGGACAAGCCGCTTATATAACGGCTTGCCCCTTCTCTGGCCTTGGTTTCCAGGCTGCTCTCCATGCCGTTGCCGGACACGCTCTCCGAGGGAGCCGCGTCAAGAATTTGATCTCCGTCAGCATCCAATTCTTCAAATAGAGCAGAATAAGCCTGGTAAAAGTCCACGGGGCTGAGGAGGCTTTTCTCTCCTCCGCAGCCGAACAGCCGGCCGAGAAGCTTGCGGATGGATTCAAAGTCCAGACTGGCCTTAAGATCATCGATAATAAATAGAAGCGCCGCCTGTTCGAGCGAGTACTTCTTGCCGGCTTTGGGCGATTCAAAGTACCTCTTGAAGTCCCGCTTGACCCAGTTCTGCATGGCCGTGATGGAGAGGCCCGCGTACGGAATCAGCTGGCCCAGAGCAGCAGCCTCCTGGAGGGACATTCCCTTCAGCCCCTGCCCCTTCATCAGCTTTTCCAGAACCGCCGGCCAATCCGTGGACAGGAACGCCGGCAGTGCCCTGCCCGAGCTTACTTGCTTGCGATGGCCTTTTTTCCAGGCCTGCTGGACGATCTGAATCGGGGTATGGTCGCCCTTCCCGTCCAGAGACATGAGCAGCGCCGCCATCTCGCTGCGCTTAAGCAGAAATGATTCCACTGCCGCTTTCCTCCCTTCGGATTCCTTATCCGATCATATGAACCTATCATAAAGCCCGCAAATAGGCCTGTAAAGGCAAGTGCGGGCATGAAAAGGGCTTATTTCGGCGTGACAAAGACCGCTAATGAGCTTATACCGTCCGGCAAGGCCTTTTCAAACAGTTGAAGTGAGATCCTCAAGTTCGTTATACTGGTTCATAAGAACTTATTCTAAGATGAAAAGGATGTCGATGTACACGAATGGACAGTATAGGCTTAAATTTGGCTTTGGTGGCTTTGCTTATCTTTTTGACCGCCTTCTTTGTAGCAACGGAATTCGCCATTATCCGAATCCGCCCCAGCCGCGTCAACCAGCTGGTGCTTGAAGGCCGCAAAGGCGCCTTAGCCGTGCAGCGCGTTACCAGCAACTTGGACGGTTACCTGTCCGCCTGTCAGCTCGGTATCACCATTACCGCCCTCGGTCTTGGCTGGCTCGGCGAACCTACTGTAGAGAAGCTGCTGCATCCGCTATTCACTCAGTTCGATTTGAATGAGAGAGTGAGTAGTCTACTGTCCTTCCTGATCGCTTTTGTCATCGTGACCTACCTTCACGTAGTCGTCGGCGAGCTGGCCCCTAAATCCTGGGCGATCCAAAAAGCGGAATTCATCAGCTTTCTCGTTGCCAAGCCGATCATCCTGTTCCATAAAGTACTCTACCCGTTCATCTGGGTGCTGAACGCTCCGCCAACGGCCTGATCCGCCTGTTCGGCCTGCATCCCGCCAAGGAGCATGAGGACGCCCACTCGGAGGAGGAAATTCAGATCATCCTGAGTGAAAGCCTCCAGAGCGGCAAGATCAATACGACCGAATACGGCTATGTCAGCCGGATCTTCGCTTTCGATGAGATGGTCGCCAGAGAGATTATGGTGCCCCGCACCGATATGGTCTGCCTGTTCACGAACCATACCCGCGAAGAGAACCTGGCTGTCATCCAGCGTGAACAATATACTCGTTTCCCTGTAGCTACTGAAAGCAAGGACAACATCGTCGGCATGATCAATACGAAGCAGCTCTTCCTGACCTATCAGGAAGACAAGGAATTCAAGATGAAGGATCTCATTCATCCCGTCCTGTCGGTGCCGGAGAGCATCCCGGTCAAGCAGCTTCTGCAGCGCATGCAGCGCGACCGCGTCCATATCGCCATCCTTGTCGATGAGTACGGCGGCACATCCGGCCTGATTACGATCGAGGATATTCTGGAGGAGATCGTCGGCGAGATCCGCGACGAGTTCGATGAAGACGAGCGCCGCGAGATCGAGAAGCTCGAGGAGAACTGCTACCTGCTGGACGGCAAAGTTTCCCTTGATGAGCTTGGACACATGGTCGGACATGACTTTCACGACGAAGACACCGATACGATCGGAGGCTGGCTCTACGCCCGCATCCCGTCGCCGAAGCCCGGATTCCGGTACGAGTTTGACAACATGACCTTCATCATTCGCGAAGCAACCAAGAACCGGATCCGCAAGGTCGAGATGATCATCCGCGATTCGGCCGATGAATTCGAAGATACTCCTGAGCTTCATGATCAAGAAGACTGATCGGACTGCAGCCCTGCGCTCTTATGCGCGGGGCTTTTTTTGCATGCGGATGCGGTTATCCTGGCAAACTAAAAAACAGCCCCTCCGGAAATCCGGAAGAGCTGTTGTCGCAACGGCTTAGTTGTCCGTCGTATATGGCAGCAGTGCAACTTGACGCGAACGCTTGATAGCGGTCGTCAGGGCGCGCTGGTATTTCGCGCTGGTGCCCGTTACACGGCGTGGCAGAATTTTGCCGCGCTCGCTGATGAATTTCCGGAGCAGATCCGTGTCCTTGTAATCAATATGCTTGATTTTGTTCACGGTGAAGTAGCAGACTTTACGGCGCTTGTTACGGCCGCCTTTGCGGAATTTGCGTTCTGGACGCTCGCCGCCGTCTTCTCTTTGCTTGAATCCCATGGTTTATCCGTCCTTTCTAGTTAGAATGGCAAATCATCTTCGGAGATGTCGATGGGGCGTCCGTCATCCGAGAATGGATCCCGGTTTCCCTGAGAACCTCCGCCGCCGCCGCGATTGCCCCCGTAGGAACCTCCGCCTTGGTTGCCGCCGCTCGACTGGCCGCCGCCGTATCCGCCACCGCTGCTGCCGCTTCCGCCGCCATTGCCGCTTCCGCCGCTGTAGCCGCCGCTTCCTCCTGCATTGTACGAGCCTTCTTCACGCGAACCGCCATCGCGGTTACCGGATTCGAGGAAACGGACATTGTCGGCAATAATCTCCGTCACGTAGACGCGCTTGCCTTCATTGTTCTCGTAGTTCCTTACCTGCATCCGGCCTTCAACCGCCGTCAGACGGCCTTTGCGCAGATAGTTGGCGCACGTCTCGGCAAGCTGCCTCCACGTGACAATCGGAATGAAATCGGCTTCGCGTTCCCCGGACTGGCTGTTGAAGGGCCGGTCCACCGCCAGCGTGAATTGCGTTACCGCAACTCCGGACGGGGTATAGCGAAGTTCTGGATCTTTGGTCAATCTGCCAATCAGAATGACACGGTTCAACATCGTACCCGCCTCCCAAGTTCAAACAATCTTGGCTTACGCTACGTCTTTGACGATCAGGTAACGGATAACATCATCCGTGATTTTGATGACGCGATCCAGCTCGTTGATCACTTCGTTGGTTCCGTTGAAGTGGACGAGAACGTAGATGCCGTCACGAATCTTGTTGATCTCATACGCAAGACGGCGCTTGCCGAGAACATCGGACTTGGTAACTTCTCCGCCATTGTTGATGATGCCATTGAACTTTTCGACGAGAGCTTGAACGGTTTCTTGCTCCGTCTCTGGACGAATGATGTACATCACTTCGTATTTGCGCACTTTGATTCACCTCCTCTTGGACTAAGCGGCCCTTTCTGCCTGAGCATAAGAGCAAGGAGCGAGAGACTTAACTCTAACTCGCATACCCACCTACTATATCAGAACAGCTTGTACGATGCAAGCTGAGCGGAGGCCGCTTCCAGATTTTGAACGGCGCTTGAGCAGTCTCCCTCCTGCACCCTCCGAATGACGGTTTCAGTTATGTTCTCGGCTCCGAGGCAGCCGCAGCCGCCGGCTCGGACGGACCGGACCCCGACTTCGAGCCCCCTTGCCGCAGTCAAGAAAAGCGACGGAACAAGCCTTCCTCTCCCCCTATCCATGCGAATAATTGCCGCTGATGATTCGCTCCCGGGAAGCCGAAACTATAGGTCCGGCGCGTCATGTCCGCAGCGGGCACGGCGGTCGGAAAATCCGCGGACGAGGTGAATCGTAATGGGCGAACGCACCAAGTTTGAACAAGGCTTCAAGGCTCCTAACGACGGATGGTACATGGAGGCCGGCGAGGACTCCTTCCACATGGGGATCTCACATCCCAAGAAGATCTCGCTCAAGAAGGGTCAGCATTTCCCGAAAACCTCGAACCACAACCGGGTCTGGGTGAAAATGCCGAAGGTCTGATTTTATTTCTTTCCGGGCGAATAAGGCGGCCATCCTCCGCTCATACTATCCTTGACGGCGCGACAAGATGAGGGTGTGGTTCCGTTGGCCGTAAAAAGCGCAAGGACACTGCAGGGAAAGCACGTACATGAACGCAGAGAAGCGAGGGGTTGTGCCAAAGACATTAGTCTGCAGGGACATCGCCGCAGCAGGCAGGGAAGTCGCTAGACATCCACAGCCGGGCGGCATACCGGATTTCGATGAGGGAAGTGCAGCTTGAATTGCGAACTCCATTAAGCGCCGTCGGAAGAGGACCCGCAAGGGTCCTCTTTTCCGTATGTATAGATGCAGTCCGGCAAGTAAACATTGACGCAAAAAAGCGGCTCTTGGAAAGAGCCGCGTTAGATGCAAATGTTATGGCGGAGAGGGTGGGATTCGAACCCACGCACGCCTTGCGACGCCTAACTGATTTCGAGTCAGCCCCCTTGGGCCACTTGGGTACCTCTCCGCAAGCAAAAATTATCATACCATAGCTGGACTAGTGTACGCAAGAGCATATGAAAAGTCTGACAATTCGCATGGCTGAGCCCATGCTGCCTCTACGGGCGGTCAATACCGCTCCCCGCTCCCGTTCCCTTCGCCCAGCGTTCAGGAAGCCGATCCGCTCTCCCCTTGCCTGTCCTCCGGCGCAGCGGAACGAAGCACCTTCTTCATGTTCTTCTCGAACTTCGCCCGGGGGATCAGGACGCTGTGCTTGCATCCGGTGCACTTGATGCGGATATCCATTCCCATCCGAATGATTTCCATTTCATTCGTTCCGCATGGATGCGGCTTCTTCATCAGCACGACATCGCCAAGCTCGAATTGCTTGCGTTCCATCGCTTCATTCCCCCTTCAGCGCTTGATCACAGCCGGGTTGGCCCCTGCGGTAAGTTCCCTTCATCTTACCATGGGCTGTGAGATCAGGCCAGCGCATCTTGCTGCCCGTCCTCACGCTCCCGCAGCAAGCGCTGCAAGTCCATATTGATCTGCCTGGTGACGGAAGCCTCCGTATTCGGCATGCATTCCGCCACGATGCGCAGCTTGTACTCCGCAGTCGTCATGGAGGATATGCCGAGCAGCTCCGGCGGCTTGACGAGGTTGGCGTTCTCCATGGCGGCAAGCATGTCCTTGACCAAGGCTGCCGTCTCATCCAGCCTGTCGCCGTTGGGCATGTCCACATCGATGACCGCGAGCGAGTTGTTCCGCGAATAGTTGGTCACCTGCGCGATCGTTCCATTCGGGATGATATGGACTTCGCCGGTCCAGCTCTTCAGCCTCGTCGTACGCAGACCGATCAGCTCCACGGTGCCTTTATAGGTTCCCGTCTGGATGATGTCTCCGACAGCGAACTGGTCCTCCAGGATGATGAAGAATCCGGTGATGACGTCCTTCACCAGACTCTGGGCGCCGAAGCCGATGGCCAGGCCAAGCACGCCTGCGCCGGCGAGCAGCGGGCCGATCTGGATGCCCACCAAGGGCAGCACAAGCATCGCCGTAATGAAATACACCACATACGAAGCGACATTCTTCATCAGCCGGCCGACCGTGACGACACGGCGCGTCTGCAGCGGCACTTTGGACTCCCGCTCCAGGATCCGATCGATCGACTTGTTGACAATCAGGATGATAAGCCGGCCGATCAGCAGGATCAAGGCGATCTTGATCAGGATAATCCCCGAATTGACCCAGAATGTCGAGGAGAACTGCTCCTTCATCGCCGAGAGGAACTCATTCGTTTTTTCTGCCGCTTGATCGGCCGCAGAGGCGAGAGTTCCTTCATTATCGGGGCTTGCCGCATTTTCCACCGCAGCGTTCGTCAAATAGGGGTTCATCTATACCTCTCCTTTCATCCGGCGGAGCGGCGGCAACCGCCATTGCCGGGCATGTCTGTGCAAAGGGATAAGGCGCCCCTGGAAGGGCGCCTCGCCAAGATTCCATCGATCCTTGCATCGCATCCCATCCACGCCTGCCGCCCTGTGCAGGCCATACCGCCGCCAGGATCAGGCATAGCCTGGTCCGCTGAGATCGCCGGGCTGATGACAGCCCGCTTACTCCCGCACCTCGTCGTAGCCGTCCTCCGTCTCGCGGAAGATGCCCCGGATGTCGACGGACTCCTCGGAGATGATCTTTCGCACCTGCGCCAGCTCCCCATCGGGAAAGTCGATGGACAGCGCGCAGCCGGCGGTAATCTGCTTGGGCGTCGGGCGAATATCGATTTCGATGTCTGCGTACTCCAGCAGCATTTCAGTCCGCAGCGCCTGCTGCGTGGAATCGAAGGCGATCAGCATGATTTTGCTAGGCTCCTTACCTATCCTCTCCGGTGGCAGGCCCCGCTCGCGGAGCTTGTCCAAATTGGATGGATGGTACAAGTATAATTCCGTTCTCTCTACCATATACTAGCTAGTACCAACTCATTATTGCGGAGGGGATTCTATGAAACGACCTGTGTTGAGAGAGCTGCAACTGAAAGTGCCCCACACCGAGTCCGATGCTGCCGAGCAGCTTGCCAGCCGTCTTCATCTGCATCTCCAGCCTGTTCCGCTTGACCGCCGCATCGTCGTCGTATGCATCGGGACAGACCGTTCCACTGGAGATGCCCTCGGACCGCTCATCGGCACCCAGCTGGCCAAGAGCAGCAGTCCTCATTTCGAGCTGTTCGGCACGTTGGACGAGCCCGTTCACGCGATGAATCTCGAGGAGACGATGCTTGAAATCAACCGCAAGGTGTCCAAGCCCTTCATCATCGGCATTGATGCCTGTCTGGGCCAGCTATCCAGCGTAGGCTGCATCCAGCTCGGACCCGGCCCTGTCCGTCCCGGCGCCGGGGTGAACAAGGATCTGCCGCCTGTAGGCGATATTCATATGACCGGAATCGTCAACGTAGGCGGATTCATGGAATATTTCGTCCTGCAAAATACGCGCCTGAATCTCGTCATGAGGATGGCCGACATGATGTCACACGTCCTTCATCATACGATCGGCAGCGTCCGAGCCTATTCTATTCACGCTGCAACGCAAGACTGATCGCCTTTTGCTCCTCTTCTGTAAGCGCATAGGCCGAGCTGCCCTGCTGCAGGGGCTTGGCGTACATATACGTCTCGTCCCGGCCATGCAGTCCGGTCAGCACGACACCGCTGCTGTCCTCGTTGACAATAGCCACCGAGAAGCTCATGTCGCTTCCCTGGTTGGAGAACGCGTTGTAGCGGAACACGCCGATCTTTCCCTTCGTATCCTTGAGCAGATGCCCGAATTCCGCCAGCTGCCGGCCGTAGCCCTGCAGCATATCCTGCTGCTCGTCGAGCGACAGCCGGAGGCCGACGATGACATCTTCCAGACTCGTGACGCCCGTTTGGCCCATGACTTGAACATACTGACGCCTCAGCTTCGACAGCCGTCTGCCCACAACCGCGATCCAGATGAAAAGCAGCACGACGACAACAGCAAGCAGTCCGATAGCAACTCCGTAATACGGCGCCTCCATCCATGCATCCATCCATTCATTCATCTTTCCCTTAGCTCTCCTAACCCTGTCCCTGCATGGGGTAATGTGACCTGATTTCCCGTATCGCTGTTAGGAACGATTCAGCGTCCTCTTTGGTTGTAGAATAACCGACGCTTGCCCTGACGGCTCCCGTCTCGGCCGTTCCCGCGCTGTAATGCGCGAGCGGCGTGCAATGATAGCCGGACCTTACGGCGATGCCGTAATGCTGGTCCAGGATGAACGACAGCTCCGACGCCTCGACGCCGGCCATCGTAAGAGAGACGATTCCTGTCCTCGGCTTGCCTGCAGCCGGCCCCAGCAGCCTCAGTCCCGGAACGGATGCAAGCTCCTCCATCAGGTAGGAGACCAGCTCCGTTTCTTTTGCATGGATTGCGGCCGTCGTCTGATCCATGACATATTGGACGCCCGCAGCAAGCCCGGCGATTCCCGGCGTATTCGGAGTGCCCGCCTCATAACGATCGGGCCTCACCGTCGGCTGCTCAGCCGATTCGGACTGGCTTCCGGTCCCTCCGTGCAGCAGCGGGACGGGGTCAAGCCTGGGGTGGATATACAGGCCGCCGGTCCCCTGAGGACCGAGGAGCGCTTTATGGCCCGGAAACGCAAGGAGGTCGATTCCCATCGCCTCGACATCGATGTCCAGCACGCCGGCAGACTGGGCAGCGTCGACCAGCAGCGGAATCCCTCTTTTGCGGGTTATCGAGCCGATCTCTCCGACCGGCAGTATGCTCCCGAGCAGATTGGAGCTGTGGGCAGCGGCTACGAGGGCGGTACGAGAAGTGAGCGCCTGCTCCACCTGCTCCGGCCTGACCTCCCCTTCCGGCGTAGCCTCTATGTATGTAACCCCGATTCCAATGCTTGCCTTCAAATACTCCAGCGGCCTGCGGATGGAATTATGCTCGACTGCCGTCGCAATGACATGATCTCCCGGCTTCAGCATGCCTTTGATCGCAAGGTTCAAGGCTGCCGTCGTATTGGCGGCAAAGGAGATATCATTGGGATTCGCAATCCGGAACAGCTTCGCCAGCCTCTTGCGCGCCCCGAATAGAACCCGCCCGGATTGAACGGCCATCTGGTGGCTGCCCCTGCCGGGATTCGCCGTTCCATGCAGCAGGATTTCCATCATCGCCTCGGCAACAGCCGGCGGCTTCGGCCAGGATGTGGCCGCATGATCCAAATAAATGACCGGCTTATTCGATGTCATGGCTATCCTCCGAATTCAGGTAGTCTTCAATAAGGACAGAGGTCAGAAAAAAACAACAGCATACCTAAGTTTAATCTCTGGAACCAGAGAATACAACTTGGGCATGCCGCATATGGATCCTTTTTCCCTTCACCAGCCCCCATGATTTGGAGCGCAATCGTTAGGATTGGAGAAGGTCCAGCAATCTTTCCAGATCCTGCTTATTGTAGTAGGACAGCTCTATCTTTCCCTTGTCCTTCGACGCCTTGATCTTTACGGTTGTTTTGAACCGCTCGCGCAGCGTCTCCTCCAGCGATTCGACGTAAGGATCGCGCTTTTTCAGCTTGGCGACGGCTTTCTCAGGCTTTTTATGCTCCAGATCCTGAATCGCCTTCTCCAGCTCGCGAACGCTCCACTCATTGCTGACGATCTGTTTGGCCAGCTCTTTGCGGACCTTGTCTTCCTTGACGCCTACGAGAGCTCTGGCATGTCCCATGGAAATTGTTCCACGTGAAACACTGTCCTTGATATCGCCCGGCAGACTGAGAAGGCGCAGGAAATTGGCGATATGCGACCGGGATTTGCCGACCTTGAGAGAGAGCTCTTCCTGCGTCAGGTCGAACTTGTCCATGATCGCCTGATAAGCGACAGCGAGCTCGATGGCATTGAGATCTTCCCGCTGCAAATTCTCGATCAGCGCGATCTCCATGACCTGCTGATCCGTGAAATTCCGCACCACAGCCGGAATAGTCGTATTGCCGCATAATTGGGAAGCCCGGCAACGCCGCTCTCCTGCAATGATCTCATAGCCCTTCAGCACCGTTCTGACGATGATCGGCTGAATGACGCCGTGCTGGCGGATGGATTCCGCAAGCTCGCGAATGGATTCATCCTGGAACGTCGTCCGCGGCTGATAAGGGTTGGCTCGCAGCTGCTTCAGATCGATTTCGATGACCTTGTCATCGTCGTTTACCGAAAGAGACGGAATGAGGGCATCCAGTCCTCTACCTAGCCGCTTGCTCATACTGGATCACTTCCTTCGCCAATTCAAGATAAACTTCGGCTCCTTTGGACTTCGGATCGTAGGTGATGATGGCTTGTCCGTGCGAAGGAGCCTCGCTGAGACGCACATTGCGCGGAATAATCGTCTGGTACACCTTCTGCTGGAAGTACTTCTTCACTTCTTCGATAACTTGGATGCCGAGGTTCGTACGGGCATCGAACATCGTCAGCAGCACGCCTTCGATCGCGAGCGATGTATTGAGATGTTTTTGGACCAGGCGGACGGTATTCAGCAGCTGGCTAAGGCCTTCAAGCGCGTAATATTCACATTGTATCGGAATGATGACGGAATCGGCAGCCGTCAGCGAATTGATGGTCAAAATGCCGAGCGACGGCGGACAGTCGATCAGAACGTAATCGTATTCATTTTTCAGCTGCGATAGTGACTTCTTCAGCCTTACTTCCCGGGATATTGTCGGAACCAGCTCGATCTCCGCCCCCGCAAGCTGAATCGTCGCGGGAATAATGGAGAGATTAGGGACCGCGGTCGGCGTCACCGCTTCATGCGGATCGACCTCATTGATAAGAACATCATAAATGCTGTTTTCCACGTCGGCCTTGTTGATTCCGACGCCGCTGGTCGTATTGCCCTGCGGATCGATATCGACAAGCAGCACCTTTTTGCCGAGGGAAGCCAGGCAAGCGCCCAGATTCACGGATGTCGTCGTTTTGCCGACGCCGCCCTTCTGGTTCGTAATGGCAATGATTTTGGACAACCTTGTCACCTCAATGTTCCATTCTAGTCAAACGTGAACTTCCCTGCGGCTAAGAACAGCCCTGCCTTCATTCCAAGCTGGAGAAGGAATTCATTCCTCGTCGGCGCGAGACCGCCATCCTCTGAGCACGCTGCGCACCGAGCAGGACCAGCACAATGTCATTCCTTCCGACAGGACGAAAAAAAGCGGCTGCTGCCGCTTTCCGTGGATAAGTCTGCGGGCTATATCATGCTGTTCGCTCATGCTGATCATTCGGTATGAATGCCCTTATGTTAATCATTCCTGATTGCTGTAATTAAGTATAACGGAATCGGCGCCGGAATACGACATTATCGTTTTGGAATCCGGATGACAATCTCATAATGATCGTCATGGTCTTTCTCATCGGTTTTGATTTGCAAGCCCGAGCCTGAAACCATATCGATGGATTGCCGGATCGTGTTGAGGGCAAGCCGGACATCTTTCGTGAAGCTGATCCGCTTCGCTTTTTTTCGTTTTGGATGCTTCCTTGTAGAAGGCGACTCTCGCCTCGGTCTGCTTGACGTTGAGCTCTTTCGACAGCACGTCTTCCAGCACCTTCTGCTGCAGCTCATCGGTGTCGAGGGCCAGCAAGGAGCGGGCATGGCGTTCCGTGATTTTCCGTTCGACTAGGGCGCTTTTGACCGGCTCGCTGAGCCCGAGCAACCGGATCTTGTTGGCGATTGTCGATTGGCTTTTGCCGAGCCGCTGCGCGAGGCTTTCCTGGGTGAGGCTATGCAGGTCGATCAGCTTCTGGTAAGCGACCGCTTCCTCGATGGCGGACAGTCCTTCGCGCTGCAGGTTCTCAATCAAGGCAATCGAAGCCGCTTGAGAATCGTTGAAGTCGCGAACAATGGCCGGCACCGTATCCAGACCCAGCTTGCTGACGGCACGCCAACGGCGCTCGCCCGCTATGATCTCGTAGCGGTCGCCGCGAGCCCGGACGACGATCGGCTGAATGACGCCATGGGTTCGGATCGTCTGGCTGAGCTCCTCGATCCTGTCATCGTCAAAGAC
This sequence comes from Paenibacillus sp. P22, assembly GCF_000469945.2. NCBI lineage: Bacteria > Bacillati > Bacillota > Bacilli > Caryophanales > Paenibacillaceae > Paenibacillus > Paenibacillus sp. P22. The sequence continues at coordinate 36,264 of NZ_CBRA020000009.1, forward strand.
GGTTCTGGGCTGATAGGGGCTCGTATCAATGCTTCCAACCGGAATCTGCTTGACTTCATCAAGAGCGGCCTTCTGGTCATTCAACCCGAACAGCCGTGAAAATTGTTCCTTCATCATTCTTCAACCACCCGAAATTCAATGTGCCCATGACCTCGATGTTTCTTCCGTGTTGCAGCCGCGGCGGGTCGTGCTTGGCCCCCAAGTCATGGTTGCGGCACCAGGCAGTTCGCTCAGCTCCAAGCTGAGGAGGCCGGTCGGCATTGATCATGCAGCACGGGCAGATCGGAGTGTGTCTCTTGCGGAGAACGGCCGATATAGGCGGACAGCCTTCGCAGGTCTGTCTAGCAACGGGGACATCCTGGTGCGGATGCCGTCAACAAGCGGCATCCCCAGTGCTATCTTTACTCCACCAATTCGCTTTTGGAAGCAGGTTTTCCTGCTTGATTTTGGATTTCCAAGAAGTTTTCATGCCTTCCCATTCCCTCGTTCAGGTGAGGATGGCATCCGAAACCTCTTCTCGATCTCATTGTTCCACGTGAAACAATCAGCGAGGCTTCTTCACCAAGGAGATGCCGCGCACCAGAGGCTGCTTCAAAGGAATTCCGGCTTTGCGCGGATATGCCGCCGGCGTCCGATCCGTCTTGCGGATAAATACGATGGCGCGCTCGGATTGCTCAAACGGCAGCTTCAACGTTTCGACCCGCTCTGCCTTGGCGCGGAGCTCTTTCAAGGCATACGCAGCCTCATCAAGCTCCTCTTGCGGATTGGCGCCTTTCATGGCTGCGAATACGCCGTCCTTTGCGGCGAACGGCAGACACAGCTCGCCTAGACCCGCTAGCCTCGCTACCGCTCTCGCCGTCACAACCTCATATTGATCCCGATGCGCGGGGATGCGGCCGACATCTTCGGCTCTGCCATGCACGCATTGCACGTTCTCCAATCCCAACGCGTCGCATACATGCTGCAGGAAGGAAATCCGCTTGTTCAAACTGTCGACAATCGTAATCTGAAGATGAGGAAAGGCGATTTTCAAGGGAATACTTGGAAAACCCGCCCCCGATCCTATATCGGCCAGATTCCTCGCCTTCGACAGATCCATATAGAAAGCAAGCGAGAGGGAGTCGTAGAAATGCTTTTCGAAAACCGCATCCCTCTCCGTGATTCCGGTCAGATTCATCCGCTCGTTCCATTCCACTAGCAGCTCGAAATAACGCTCGAACTGGTTCAGCTGATGAGGCGCAAGCTCGATTCCTTGGGCGGCGAGAAGCTCGTGAAATGACTTCTGAACCGCATCCATCAGGACTTCCCCGCTGCCGTTACTCGATTGTAGTGCTCCAGATGAACGAGCAGGATGGAAATATCCGCCGGGGTCACGCCGGAAATGCGGCTCGCTTGTCCGATATTGAGCGGACGAATGGACGAGAGCTTCTGCTTCGCTTCCATGGCAAGTCCATGGACGATGCTGTAGTCGATTCCTTCCGGAATCTTCTTCTTCTCCATTTTCCCGAGGCGTTCGACCTGAAGCAGCTGTTTTTCGATATAACCCGCGTATTTGATCTGGATTTCGACCTGTTCCTTCATATCCGCCGTCAGCTCGTACGGCGCCGCAGCCAGCGGTTCGAGGATGGCATAGGACAGTTCTGGACGCCTGAGCAGGGTGAGGGCATCGGTCGTCGCCTGCAGCGGAGCCGATCCGGCCTGCTTCAGCAGCTCTTGAGCTTCTTCGGGACGGATCTTCACCGTCTTCAAGCGGGCCAGCTCCTCCTCGACACGTCCTTTCTTCACCTGGAATTTGGCATGCCGCTCTTCCGTAATCAATCCGATTTCATAACCGGTCGGAGTCAGACGCAGGTCGGCATTGTCATGCCGAAGCAGCAGGCGGTACTCCGCACGTGATGTAAGCAGGCGGTAAGGCTCGTTCGTACCCTTCGTCACGAGATCGTCGATCAGAACGCCGATATAGCCTTGGGAACGGTCAATGACGACCGGATCCTTGCCCTGCACCTTGCGGGCCGCATTGATGCCGGCCATGATGCCTTGGCCCGCCGCTTCCTCGTAGCCCGATGTTCCGTTGATCTGGCCGGCAGTGAACAGGCCCGGCAGCACTTTCGTCTCCAGGGAAGGCCACAGCTGGGTCGGCACGACGGCATCGTATTCAATGGCATAGCCGGTCCGCATCATCTCGACGTTCTCCAGGCCGGGAATCGAGCGCAGGATGCTCAGCTGCACATCCTCCGGCATGCTCGTGGACAGCCCTTGAACGTAGTACTCCGATGTGTCCTTTCCTTCAGGCTCAAGGAAAATCTGATGCTTCGGCTTGTCCGCGAAGCGAACGATCTTATCCTCGATGGAAGGACAGTAGCGCGGTCCCGTGCCCTCGATGACTCCGGAGAACATTGGCGCTCTGTGCAGGTTGTCGTTGATGATCTTATGGGTATCCTCGGAGGTGTAAGTCAGCCAGCAAGGCAGCTGCTCGTTGTCCGCATATTCGGTTTCAAAGGAAAAGAACTGAGGGATATCATCCCCGGGCTGAATCTCCATCTTGGAAAAGTCGATGCTGTCCTTGTGGACGCGCGGGGGCGTACCCGTCTTGAAGCGAACGAGCTCGAAGCCGTTCTCCTTGAGCGATTGGGACAGCTTGATCGACGGCTGCTGGTTGTTCGGGCCGCTTTCATAGATCAGCTCGCCCATGATCACCTTGCCGCGCAAATATGTCCCGGTCGTAACAACGACCGACTTGGCGCGGTACTCGGCTCCGGTCTTCGTCACGACGCCGACGCAGGCTCCATCCTCGACGATCAGCTCCTCCGCCATCCCCTGGCGAAGCGTCAGATGCGGCGTTTCCTCGATCGTCTTCTTCATCATATGCTGGTACGAGAACTTGTCCGCCTGAGCGCGCAGCGCATGCACGGCCGGACCTTTCCCCGTGTTCAGCATCCTCATTTGAATATAGGTCTTGTCGATATTGCGGCCCATCTCGCCGCCGAGAGCATCGATTTCGCGCACGACATGACCTTTGGCCGGTCCGCCGATGGACGGGTTGCACGGCATGAATGCGACCATATCCAGATTGATCGTAAGCAGCAGCGTCTCGCAGCCCATTCTCGCCGCAGCCAGAGCCGCTTCGCAACCCGCATGTCCCGCTCCGATTACAAGAACATCATATTGTCCTGCAGGGTAAGTCATGATTTTTTCCTCCCGAGCCGGAAAGGCGTTATTTACCGCCTGCCTCTCCCTCTTTTATGAAAAGTGGTTTTCATTTACCAAGTTTCGACTTGCTTCCGCCGTATCCGACCTCTTCCGCCGCCATCTGCTGTCGCCTGCCGCATTCTCGAGTCGGTTATCCACATGTGGATTGCTCGCCGATCATTTCCCCAGACAAAACTGCGAGAAAATCTGATCGATCAACGACTCTCCCGCCGTATCTCCGATAATCTCGCCGAGCAGCTCCCAGGCGGAGCGCACATCCAGCTGGACCATATCGATCGGAATGCCGTCCTCGGTCGCCGCAACAGCTTCGCTAAGCGCTTGGCTGGCTTTGTTGAGCAGCGAGATGTGCCGGACATTGCTCACATAAGTCAGGTCCGCGCTCTCAAGCTGCCCTTCAAAGAACAGCTCCCGGATCGCTTCTTCGAGCGCTTCCAGTCCTTCTTCCTGAAGCACCGACATCATGACGATCCGGCTCTCAGGCAGCGCAGCCGATACCTCATCCAGCTTCAGCTGCGCCGGCAGATCGCTTTTATTCACGATGACAACAACCTGGCGCCCGGTCAGCTTTGCGAGCAGCTCCCGTTCATCCTCATGAAGCGCCTCATTATGGTTCAATACAAGCAGCAGAAGATCGGCATCCGCAGCAGCAGAACGGGAACGCTCCACGCCGATCCGCTCGACGACATCGGTCGTCTCGCGAATGCCCGCCGTATCGAGCAGCCGCAAAGGAATACCGGATAATGTAATGTATTCCTCAATAACATCCCGCGTCGTGCCGGGTATATCCGTCACGATCGCCTTGCTTTCCTGGACAAGCGCGTTCAGAAGAGAAGACTTGCCCACATTGGGACGGCCGACGATGGCTGTCGTAATGCCTTCACGAAGAATCTTCCCTTCGGCAGCCGTCTTCAGCAGCCGGCGGATTTCTTCCATGGCGGAACCGCAGCTGTCCTTTATATAAGAAGAAGTCATTTCCGTTACGTCATGCTCCGGGTAATCAATGTTGACCTCGATATGAGCGAGGAGCTCGATCAACGTATGCCGAAGCGCCTTGATCTTCCGAGACAAAGTTCCTTCGGCCTGCTTAAGGGCAACGGAATAAGAACGATCGGACTTTGAGCGGATCAGGTCGATGACCGCCTCCGCTTGAGCCAAGTCGATCCGGCCGTTGAGGAATGCCCGCTTGGTGAATTCGCCGGGCTCCGCCACTCGGACTCCAGGCTGCTCCAGAACGAGCTCGAGAACTTTGCGTACCGCCACAAGCCCTCCATGCGCCCCAATCTCGACGACATCCTCCGCCGTAAAGGAACGGGGTCCCTTCATGACGGTCACCAGGACTTCCTCGATGATTTCGCCGCTCGCGGGAGCCGCGATATGGCCGTAAGTCACCGTATGGGTCGGGGCGTCCGCAAGAGGAGTCCGCGACTTCAATATATTCGAAACGCTCTCTACCGCTGCAGGTCCGCTGACGCGGATGACGGCAATGCCGCCTTCTCCCAGCGCGGTCGAGATCGCGGCAATTGTATCCTGTATCATGCTTTTCGATTCCTTCCGAGAGCCCCCAGATCTGATTTTTGAGCAAGGGTGCCCGTAATTATGGCAAAAAAGCAATGACTATAGAAGCCATTGCTGCCTGAAAATGGATTTGTGGTAAGCCTGAACCGCGTACTATTTGTTTTTTCCTTTGGCCGTTTTGACCGTTTTGGCCGGTGGCGCGGCAGCGGTTGCGACTTCCGCCTTCTTGTCGGCATTGCGCACGTAAAGGAAGTAGTTCTGGATGATCGTGTAGATGTTCGTGTAGATCCAGTACAGCGGAAGCGCCGAAGGGAAGCTCCAAGCCATGACCAGAATGAGAATCGGGAAGATCATCATAATGGAATTCATCATCGCCATCTGCGGGTTGTTCGGCTGCGTTTTCTGCATCATTTTGGTCTGGACGTAAGTCGTCAGAGCCGCAATGAACGGCAGGATATGCAGATGGTCGGGCTCGCCGAGCTTGAGCCACAGGAATTCATGGACACGGATGTCGGCGTTATAGTAGATGGAGTTGTACAGAGCAATGAAAATAGGCATCTGGACGATCAGCGGCAAACAGCCCGCCATCGGATTGACCTTGTTTTCCTGGAAGAGCTTCATCGTCTCTTCTTGCTGCTTCTGCGGGTTGTCCTTGTGTTTCTTTTTGATGTTGGCAAGCTCAGGCTGCAGGGCCTGCATCGCCTTGGAGCTGCGGTACTGCTTAATGGTAAGCGGCAGGATCAGCGTACGGACGATGATAACCATCACGAGAATGGCGAGGCCGTATTGACCGTTGAACCAGGTCGCGAAATGGTCGAGCAAATACGAGAAATAGTAAACGACGTATCTTTCCCACCAGTTGCCCTTCAGCAAATCTTCGGTCGTGGTGGTGTGGCTGTTATTCGGCATGCATCCCGAGAGGACGGCCACCATCAGCACCAGGCTGAGCGTGACAAGCCACTTGCGTTTTGAAGCCAAACGGGAAAACAACATGTAAATCTCCTCTCTGAGAGCCTGTCGCAATTCAACCTAAACTATACCATATAATAGGGTCCAAGCAAAACGGCTTCATCATCAAATTATGGTGAAGACGCTTGCGCCGAGAAGAATAGATAAGCCCTGTGATAGCGGGCTTTCTATTCTGACAAGCAAAACGGCTTCATCATCAAATTATGGTGAAGACGTTTGCGCCGAGAAGAATGGATAAGCCCTGTGGTAGCGGGCTTTCTATTCTGACAAGCAAAACGGCTTCATCATCAAATTATGGTGAAGACGCTTGCGCCGAGAAGAATGGATAAGCCCTGTGGTAGCGGGCTTTCTATTCTGACAAGCAAAACGGCTTCATCATCAAATTATGGTGAAGACGCCTGCGCCGAGAAGAATGGATAAGCCCTGTGGTAGCGCACGTTCTTCTTCACCCATTTGTAATTTAGAAACGGCTGCTTGTCCGGCGCTTGCCGAGCAGCCTCGCCGTCAGCGAGGCTTCAACAGACCCGCCTTGCGCAAAACATGCAGCACGCTGCGCTCCAGCTCCTTCGACGACTTGCCGACGGCTCCCGCCCGGACGATCAGAATCAGATCGGTCTTCTCTTTGATCTCATCCGCATGAGCGCGGACAATTTCTTTCAGCAACCGTCTCATGCGGTTGCGCACGACGGCATTGCCGATCTTTTTGCTGGCGGAGATGCCGAGACGGAACGGTTCCGCCTTCGGCTGCCTGGACCAGTATACGACCAGCTGCCCATTGGCGAACGATTTGCCTCCCCGATAGGTGCGGGAGAAATCCTCGCGTTTTCTGAGCCGTAGTTTTCTCTGCATTTCTCACCGACTCCGTGCGTTGTTAGTTTCAGTATATCCAACTTAGGGCGTGCGCAGGCATGCCGGACGCACCCTCCGCAAGAAGAACAGCATGACAATCTATCCGCCGGATCCGCCCCGCTTCAAGCTGCGGATATCCGGGCAGAAAAAAAGACCACTTGCGTGGTCTCCTCTCTCCAGCCATTGCCCCAGAAGGCGGTCGGCGTGGCAGGCGAAAATCCCCGGAAAGAAGGGGAATGCCCTTTTGTATTATGCGCTCAGAACGCTGCGGCCCTTCTTGCGACGGGCTGCCAGCACTTTGCGGCCGTTTTTCGAGCTCATGCGCTTGCGGAATCCGTGTACCTTTTTGCGCTTGCTTACGTTCGGTCTGAAAGTCGGTCTCATAATCTATTGCACCTCCCCGATCGGTATATCTTCGTCCTCACTCGGGCATCTGCCGCAGCGGACCGAGGCAGAACCCGGGGACGACTGTCTATCCGAAGTTGCCCTTACGTCATCCCGAGTTAAAAACGCCTTTTTCCATTTAACCATGCAGACATGCGAAAGTCAACCTGAACATGATCCTCCTACCTCGGAGGCCTGTGCATAACTATCTTCAGATCGCTTCATCTATATAGCGTTTCGATTTTTGCATCATGATTCGACGCTTTTCGTTTTTTTTCGGCTATGGAAAAGCCCTCCGGCCATCATCGGTTGTGGATAACGAAGAATGTCGCAGCTGTCGGCGAAATTTAGTAACATGTGCATAATTAACAGGACTGTTGACGGATGCTGTCGAATTTGCGCACAGACTGTTAACAATATCTAGTGCTGTAGATAACCTTTATACACAAGGACTTGGGATTGTGGATAATATTCTCCAACTCGTTGAAATAGCGCCTTTCTTTTGCTATGATAGATTTGTTTTTGTTGTGGACGGATGCAGTGCCGGCAGTAACTTATCAACAACCTGTGGATAACATTGTGAACAACATTATCCCCTTATGCATAACCTTCATCAACAAGTCCTTCCATCTGTGGATGAGGACTCGCCCCGATAGATCCATTTTATTGACCTTTATCGAATCAATCGTTACGACAGGGATAGGAGTGACCGTCTGTGGACAGCCATACTGTGGATCTGTGGCAGCAAGTGCTGTCAGTCATCCAAACCAAATTGAGCAAACCGAGCTTCGACACCTGGTTCAAGGCGACGAAAGCCAATTTCTCGGATGACGGACTCCTCATCGTGACGGCGCCGACGACGTTTGCGGTCGAATGGCTGGAGAGCCGCTACACGAAGCTGGTCAGATCCACTGTATCGGATTACATCGGACGCTCTGTTGACGTCCGTTTTGTCATTGAGGAAAACCGGCCGCCCGAACCGGCTGCGCCGGCCATCCCCGCGGCCAAAGCGGCTCCATCATCATCCGAAGAGCCCTTTTCCAACATGCTCAATCCGAAATACACGTTCGACACCTTCGTCATCGGCGCCAACAACCGCTTCGCCCATGCCGCATCTCTCGCGGTCGCCGAAGCGCCGGCCAAAGCCTACAATCCGCTATTCCTCTACGGAGGCGTCGGCCTGGGGAAAACCCACTTGATGCACGCAATCGGCCATTACATCATGGAGCACAACCCGAGCACCAAGGTGATGTACATTTCTTCCGAGAAATTCACCAATGAATTCATCAATGCAATCCGGGACAACCGGGGCGAGAGCTTCCGCAACAAATACCGGAATATCGACGTTCTCTTGATTGACGATATCCAGTTCCTGGCCGGCAAGGACGGGACCCAGGAGGAATTTTTCCATACGTTCAACGCCCTGCACGAGGAGCGCAAGCAGATCGTCATCTCCAGCGACCGGACACCGAAGGAAATCCCGACCTTGGAAGAGCGGCTTCGTTCCCGCTTCGAATGGGGGCTCATCACGGATATCCAGCCGCCGGATCTCGAGACGAGGATCGCCATTCTTCGCAAGAAGGCCAAAGCCGAGAATCTGGACATTCCAAATGAAGCCATGATCTACATCGCCAACCAGATCGATACGAACATCCGCGAGCTGGAAGGCGCTCTCATCCGCGTCGTCGCCTATTCTTCCCTCATCAACGAGGATATTTCCTCGCATCTGGCTGCGGAGGCGCTCAAGGACATCATTCCGTCCACGCGGCCGAAAATGATCACCATTCTGGACATCCAGCAGCGCGTAGGAGAGTTTTACGGCCTCAAAATGGATGAATTCAAGGCGCGCAAGCGTACCAAGGCGGTTGCTTATCCAAGGCAGATCGCCATGTATCTGTCCCGTGAGCTGACGGACTACTCGCTGCCCAAGATCGGCGAAGCTTTCGGCGGCCGGGACCATACAACCGTCATCCATGCCCATGAGAAAATCTCCAAGCAGCTCAAGATCGACCAGGAGCTGTTCAAGGTCATTCAGAATTTGACGGAAAAAGTCAAAAACCACATGTAGGCGCCTCTCGATCGGGGATCGCCGTCCGTGGATAAGTCCTATACGAATAGCCAAGCCTATGCACACTCTGTACACATGTGGATAGGCTTCTGCCATCGGCGAAAAAAGGGCTTATCCACATATCCACCGCCCCTACGACTACTACTGCTGTTATTCTTTTAAAAAACATCATCTAAAAAAGACGAATCACGTCGAATGCCGCCCAAGGAGGAACGCATGAAACTCACCATCTCCAAAAACGAACTCAACGACGCTATCCAACAAGTGGCCAAAGCTGCATCGGTACGTCCTGCCATTCCAATACTTGGTGGAATCAAGATCGACGTCACCCACCAAGGAGTCACGCTGACGGCTAGCGACACCGATATCTCCATCCAGAGCTTCATTCCGGCCGAAACGGACGAGCTTGTCGTCGCCAAGGTGGACAAGCCGGGCAGCGTCGTGATGCCGGCCAAGTTTTTTGTGGAGATCATCCGCAAGCTTCCTGCAGAAGAAGTGCAGATCGAGGTGGGCGAGCATTACCAGACGCTGATTCGTTCCGGTTCAACGGATATCCAGATGGTCGGACTTGATCCCGAGGAATTCCCCGTCCTGCCTTCCGTCGAAGAGGACGAAGTGCTCCAGCTGCCGGGCGATCTTCTCAAAGCGATGGTCAGACAGACCGTATTCTGCGCTTCGACCAGCGAACAGACCCCCGTTCTGACCGGAGTGCTCTGGAACCTGATCGAAGGCCAGCTGAAGTTCGTGGCCACCGACCGCCATCGTCTAGCCAGCCGCTTGGCTCAAGTCGAAACTCCGGACAGCTACAAGCTGACCAATATCGTCATCGCCGCGAAGACGATGGTCGAGCTGTCCAAGCTCGTGCCGGACGGATCCGGCCTCGTGGATATCGTCGTCGCCAGCAACCAGGTGCTTTTCCGCTTGGGGCACACCCTCTTTTACAGCCGCATGCTGGACGGAACCTATCCCGATACTTCCAAGATTATTCCGCAATCGTTCAAAACAGAACTCGTCCTCGAAACGCGCAAGCTGATCGACGCGATGGAACGCGCCTACTTGATGTCGAGAGAAGAAAAAACCAATATCGTCCGTCTCGTAACCCTCGACAACGGCAACATCGAAATATCGTCCAGCTCGCAGGAGCTCGGACGCGTAACCGAGCAGCTTGAAGTCATCCGCCAGAACGGCGAGCCGCTCCGCATCGCCTTCAACTCCAAATACATGCTGGATACGCTGAAAGTCATCGACAGCGAGCAGCTCATCATCAGCTTCACCGGCGCCATGAGCCCGATCATCATCCGCCCTGCGGATCATGACAACAGCCAGTACATCATTCTGCCTTACCGCACGACGAACTGACGGGCAGCCGGTGCGGCCAGCAGGCGGACGATCCCGCGCATTCGCGCACGGACCGTCCGCTTCTTTTGTTCCAACCCCTTTTTTCAACATCCCAAGGAGGGCTAACGCCATGAAAACCATCACGATCAAGACCGAATACATCGCTCTCGGCCAATTCCTCAAACTGGCCGACTGCATCGATTCCGGAGGACAGGCCAAGTTCTTCCTCCAGGAATACGCCGTTCTCATCAACGAAGAGCCGGACAATCGGCGAGGACGCAAGCTGTATGACGGGGACAAAGTCGAAGTAGAGGGGTTCGGATCCTTTCAGGTTCAGAGATCATGAACTCGTCTCGCCGAGTAATGTCCGCCCCACGCGGACAAGGCTTCAGCCAGGGGGATTGAACAGGTGTTCCTACACGAAATCAAGTTGAAAAACTACCGGAATTACGAGGAGCTTGAGCTCGGCACCAGCCATAAGGTCAACCTGTTCATCGGGCCGAACGCGCAGGGCAAAACCAATCTGCTGGAGTCCATCTTCGCCTTGGCTCTCACCAAGTCGCATCGGACCTCCAAAGATCGCGAGCTGATCGGCTGGAATGGCAAGGAAGCATCCGTTCATGGAGAAGTGGAGAAGAAATACGGGAACGTGTCGCTGGATCTGGTCTATTCCGCCCAAGGCAAGAAAGCGAAGATCAACGGGCTGGAGCAGCGCAAGCTGAGCGGTTTCGTCGGCACGCTCAACGTGGTCATGTTCGCTCCGGAGGATCTGGAGATCGTCAAAGGGACGCCGGGGATTCGCCGCCGCTTTCTCGATATGGAGATCGGCCAGGTGCAGCCGGGGTACTTGCATACGCTCCAGCAATACTCCAAGATTCTGCTGCAGCGCAACAACTACCTCAAGTCAACGGGGCCGGGCTCCGTCCAGCCTGCGATGATGGAAGTATGGAACATGCAGCTGGCGGAGCATGGTGTTAAAATCATGAGAAAAAGGCAACAATTCATAGAGAAGCTCCGGATAAATACTTGAAGCTTCATGGCCTCGAAGACGTCTTCGGCAAGCCGCTGCTGCCGCATCTCACCTTGCGCCGGTTCGACCAAGGCGAATTGATCTGCAGCCAGGGAGATGCCGCCGACAGCGTGTATGTGCTGGTTAAGGGCAAGGTGAAGATCTTCACGACCTCCGAAGAGGGGAAGTCGCTTATTCTTTCCTTCAAAACGCCGCTGGAAGTAATCGGAGATCTCGAATATGTGCAGAAAGCGGATTTTCTGAATACGGTCGAAGCGGTATCGCCCGTCGCCATGATCGGCGTCCATCACCGCTGGCTTGCCCTGCATGGAGACGATCACCCACCGTTTCTGCGGTTCCTTCTTGATATCCTCACCAAAAAGTTTTATGCGAAGTCGAATTCCTTGAGCTTCAATCTGATGTACCCGGTGGAGATCAGGCTTGCCAGCTATCTGCTCTCGGTATCGTACGACGAGACCGATCCGTTGTTCCAGGGGGAGCTTCGGGCTTCCATGCTGAGAGATGCCGCCAATCTGATTGGAACGAGCTACCGGCATGTGAACCGGGTGTTGAAGCAGTTTGCCGCGGATGGATGCATCCGGCGCTCCAAAGGCGTGATCTCCATCCTGGATCGAGGGAAGCTCGAGGCGCTCGCCAGCCGCAACTTGTATGAAAGGAGCTGACTCAAGATGATGACGGGAATATCATTGTCGATTCTGGCCGGCTGCCTGCTCAGCCTGCAAAATATATTCAACAGCAAAGTCAGCGAAAAAACCGGCACCTGGGTGACAACGGCGCTTGTTCTCGGCCTCGGCTTCGCGGCCTCCTTGACGCTGGGCCTGCTGTTTCAGGGAACCAGGATGTTCCGTCTCGGGAATATGGAAGCCTGGTTCGCCTTCAGCGGACTGCTCGGAGTCGGCGTTGTCGTCTGCATGGTTCAGGGGATCAAGCATCTGGGTCCAACCTATGGCGTTCTCGTCGCTCTCAGCTCCCAGCTGATTCTGGCGCTCATGCTGGATTCGCTCGGATGGCTCGGACTGGAAAAGGTGGATTTCACGATGAAGCAGCTCATCGGAGTGCTTGTCGTCATCGGAGGAGCCGCCGTATTCAAGCTGTCGGGCAACAAGCGGAACGCTCGCGGCGCCGTTCGCGAACATGCTGATATGGAGGGCTTAAAGTGAAAGCATACAAAACGCTGCTTTTCGATGTGGACGACACCTTGCTCGATTTTGGAGCCGCCGAAAGGATGGCTCTGAGCCTCTTGTGCTCCGAGCACGGCCTTGCGCTGGATGAAGAGCTTCATTTCCGCTACAAGGAGATCAACGGCAGCCTGTGGAGGGCATTCGAAGAAGGAAAGCTCTCCCGGGATGAAGTCGTGAACACGAGGTACTCGCTGCTGTTCAAGGAATATGGCCGGGAAGTGGACGGCGTCGCCGTGGAAGCGCAGTACCGCAAGCTTCTGGAGCAAGGCCATGACGAGGTCAAGGGCGCCTTGGCCTTGATCACCGCTCTCGAGCCCCGATACGACCTGTTCATCGTCACGAACGGAGTTTCCGCTACTCAGCACAAGCGGCTGCAGGCATCCGGGCTGTTCCCGATGTTCCGCAACGTATTCGTCTCCGAAGACACCGGGTTCCAGAAGCCGATGAAGGCCTTTTTCGATTATGTGTTCGAGCGCATTCCCGGCTTCGTTCCCGACGAGGCCTTAATCATTGGAGATTCGCTCAGCGCGGACATCAAGGGGGGACAGAATGCCGGCCTGGATACTTGCTGGTTCAATCCGGACGGCAAGCCGGCCGGCTCCGGTATCGTACCGACGTACGACATCCGCGAGCTGGATGAGCTGTACGGCCTGCTCGGCGTGGACAAGCCGTTCTGAAGCTCCGGAGCCGTTTTTTACCGATTGCGGCATTGCCCCGGCCGCCTGCTATCGCCTATACTGGTGGTAAAGGGAGGCTGGTAGCGATGGCAAATCACATTGCCGGGAATAGCTTCACCCATGCAGAGCCTGTTTAAGGGGCGATTCTTTGCATGGGGCTATTGATGAAGGGATAAAACCAATCGCCCGATCGATCGTTTCCATAAATGGGCTTTGCACCTTATTTGCTTGAATCCAAAAAATAAGGGGCTGAAAAGCGATGGGCCAACCATTTATTCGAAACCATGAATTCAATCTTATTCAAAAACAAGTCAAGCTTCTGCAAAATACTTGTACGACCGTCTCCGATCCGAAGGTGGTGGAGTCGGTGCAGATGAGCGTGCATGCCGTGCTGGATGAAGCTTTCCAGGCTGCCGATTCCGATCAGCGCTTGCTGGTGCTGGGACTGGTGGAACTCAGCTCTCCGCAGCAATTCGCAAAAGGCATGGAGGCGCTTGAGCACTACCGCTTGAGTTTCCCAGCCGTTACTGAAGGACAGCTGAAAAAGCTGTTCCCAAAAGCGAAAAAGCTCAAAGTGCCCGATTTGGACAAGATCGATTTCTGGAAAGTCACGTATCTCGGATGGACCGATATCGGCAGCGGCAAGATGTTCCTCGTGCATGAGCTGGACGGCAAGCCGGCCGGAATCGAAGGCAGGTTCTCGCCGGCAGGCACGAAAAAGAATACGTGCTTCCTATGCCGTGGCCACGGCGAGGTCGCGCTGTTCACGGCGGTGACCAAGCATCGGCCGCTGCATGCCTCGCCCGATTATTACAAGGCCATCGGCAACTATATGTGCCTGAGCAGCGACAGCTGCAATGCCCGGCTGACGGATTCGGCAGTGCTGGACCAATTTTTCCGGGAGGTGCTGACCAAATAATTCGCTGCACCCGTAGGGCATGTCCTTGCGGGTTTTCTACTTGCAGCCGATCATCATGGGATAAAGGAAGTGGACTCATGTTCATCCGCGAGCTTGAAGAACGCGACGATGCCGCCATAGCGTCGATCATCCGCCAATGCCTGATCGAATTCGGAGGGAACCGGGAAGGACTAGCCTGGGCGGACAAGAGCTTGGACAATCTGAGCGGTTATTACGATGCCCCGGGGCGCAAGTATTGGGTCATTGAAAACGAAGGGACTATCGAAGGCGGATGCGGCATCGCTCCATTCGCGGATTCCAACGAGGTGTGCGAGCTGCAAAAGATGTATCTACTGCCCGGCGCAAGAGGCTCCGGCATGGCGGCGAAGCTCATGGAGGCCGCGCTGGACTTCGCAAGCGTCCATTATGAACGCTGTTATCTCGAGACGCTGACCTCGATGAAGGCGGCCGCACGCTTTTACGAAAAGCATGGCTTCACCGGGCTGGAAGCGCCTCTAGAAGGCTCGGAGCACTATGCCTGCGATGCCTGGTACATCAAGGAATTGCAGCCGTTGAAGTCGTAATGCCCGTCCTTCCAAAAACAACAACTAGCAAAGCAAGCTGAAGCCGAAAAAGGGGCTTTCCCATCCGTCATGAACATGACTGGGAAAGCCCCTTTGCTTATTTATAGACTCGGGTTACCCGTGCATCTCTGCAGAACCTGCTCGATTCCTCAGCCCGATGCCGGCAAAAACTGCGAGGCTGACGAACGTAACGATCGCGCAATAGAGGAACACCGTCTGCATTCCGGCGGCTTCGCTGGCGAATCCGCCCGCGTAGCTGCCGATAATCCGGGCCGCGCCGAGATTGAGCAGGGCGTTCAGCGTCTGCCCGCTCGCGCGCAGCTCCTGCGGCACTTCCTTGTTGATGAAGACGGACATCGTCACCGAGACGACGATGAAGATCATGCCGTGCAGAGCTTGCACGGACAGGATGGCAAGCGGATTGTCGATCAACCCGAACAGCAGCCAGCGAACGGCTGCGGCTCCTGATGCAACAAGCAGAATGGATGAAATGCTGAACCGGCTGAACAGCCGGGACGACAGAAGCAGGAACGGCACCTCGCTCAGCGCCGAGATGACCATCGACCAGCCCAGCAAGCCGTTGTCTGCGCCCAGCTCCTTGTAGTATAGGGGGAAGAACGCATAATAGTATCCCAGCGTGACGTTGACGGCGAAGCAGATGCCGAGATAAAGGACGAGCTTGCGGTTTTTGAACAGCTCCCAGATCCGCATCCGCCGGCCTGCGAACTGATGGCCTCCGATCGTCGGATAGCGGAGCAGCAAAAGCAGGGAGACCAGCATGACGGCCGCATAGACCGGGAACATGCTGTCGACATGCGACTTGGCATAAGAGCCGAATACAATCGACATCAGCGCGAAGCCAAGCGTTCCTCCGAGCCGGATGATGCCGTAGCTGGATGCCTGGCTGCCGAGCGCTTCGAGCGTAATGGCGTCGCCGATGGCCCCGGTCGACGTCTGGAACAAGGTGAAGACGCCGATCAAAATCATCAGGTAGACGAAGGCATCCGAAAGCGGGTACAGCAGCATTGAGACGCCGCTGCCGATCAGCAGAATCTGCAGCACCCGGTTTTTGGTGCGGGACTTGTCGCTGACCGACCCCCACATCGGCTGCGCCAGGACGGCGATGAACGGCCCGATGCTGAGCAGGGTGCCGATCTGGGAGGCCGAGAAGCCCTTGTCCTGGAAATAGACCGGAATGAAGGTGCTGTAAAGGGCGTTCCCCATGAAAAGAATGAAGTAAAACGAGAAGAACAATGCGACGGAACGGTTCATATCAGGATTCCTTGACGTAAGTTCTCCATGCATGCTTCGGCTGCCAGCCGAGCAGCTTCTTCGCCTTGGCATTGCTGAACAAAGTCTCATGGCCGTCCAGCGGGTGGCGGACATCCTTCACATTCGGGTAGCGGGCGGCGAGAAGCTCCCGGCTCGGAATGGCGCTGCTCGTATCGTCGGCCGCCAGATTGAGCGCGACCGATCCCAATCCGTCTGTCTCGACAGCCAGGCGGCAGGCTTCGGCGATGTCCCGGGCATCGATATAGCTCCACATGATCGTCTCCCGCTGTTCCGGATCATGGATGAAGGAAGGGAAATCGGCGTAGCGCTCCGGAATGATGACGTTGCCGATGCGCATGGATACGACCTGCATCCCGGTGCGCCGGTGGAACATGTCCGCCGTCTGCTCGTTGACGACCTTGGAGAGGCCGTAGCTGTCCTGCGGCAGCTGCGGATGCTCCTCGTCGATCGGCACATAGGCCGGTTCGAGCCTGTTGACGGCAAATACGATGCCGTAGGAGGACTCGCTGGAAGCGATGACCGCCTTGGCGATGCCCAGGCCGGCAGCCGCTTCCAGAACGTTGTATGTCGATACGACGTTGTTCTCGAAGGTGACTTCAGGCGTCCGGATATGGGCGGCCGGGATCGCGGCCAGATGCACGACGGCATCGGCCCCGGCGAGAACGCTGTAAACCTCGCCAAGGTTGGTGAGATCCGCGATCAGGGTAGGGCAGATATGTTCCTTGGGACGGACAGCATCGACGTTGAGCACGTCGTAGCCTTGATCGACAAAATGCCGCAGCACATGCTGACCCAGCATTCCGCTGCCACCGGTAATGACCACTTTCGGCATGATGATACCTCCTGAACGGTAACGATAGAATGAGTTAAAAACGCTTGCAAAGCTTGTCTTCATTATAGGCATTGGTAGCCGATTCCGATAGTAGTGAAGAAGTTTTACGTTAAGTATCACCGGTATACCTACTATACTTTTATGTATCGGATCCATCCTGGCATCGGATTTAAGAAAAACCTTATCTTTTGCCGAGCGTGGCTTAAGCTTTCTCTCTTATGCTTATCGGACAACAGAAGACGAAGGAGAAGCTCATGCCCATGACGATACGAAAAAAAAGCGCCGATGCTTATGCTGCTGGCCGCATATCTGTACCTTTTGGTTAAAATCATTCTGTTCAAGTTTGGTCCTGTAGATCTCCGGTTATTGGGGGAGCAGCTGATGCATATCCCAGAGAGGGCGGAATCGATCCGGGGCCGCTTCGCGGCGACGGCGAACCTGACGCCTTTCCAATCCATCCGTCAAAATCTGCATCATCTTCAAAGCCGCCATCAATTCATCAACTTCACCGGCAATATCGCCCTATTCATCCCGCTGGGCTGGTTTGCCCGGCAGGAGACGAGACTGAACGCTCTCGGAGCGGCCGTCATGTCGGCAGCGGCAAGCTTGCTGCTGGAAAGCTCCCAGGCTCTGTTCATGATGGGAACCTTCGATGTGGACGACATCATCCTGAACGGATTTGGAGGGCTGCTCGGCTACGCGGTCTTGGCGGCGGCTCCTTCGCTCGGACGGAAGCGGCCTGCCGGGAAATCGACGCTGGCCGATCCGGAAGGCAGCGCCGGCTGAATCCCGAGGAGAGGAGGAAGCGCTTGATTGCTGCAGACAGCGTCTAACGGTTGAAGATATGTGCCTGAAGGCGGAGCGAGCATGGAAAGCAGGGACTTGAACAAGACAGGGACAGGTACCTGGAGGTGCTCCAGTGACCTGGAAGTGCGGACTTACAGCCTCGTTCGAAAAGCTCCATAATCGGCTTATGACAAGTCAAGGAGCTGAACGAATTTGAAGAAAAGCCAGGACAGCAAACGCAAAGTCGCTCTGGTAACAGGAGCTTCTGGAGTAATTGGCCGCAACCTGATCGAACATCTGGCATCCCTGCCGGACTGGGAAATCATCGGAGTGTCGCGCAGAGGCGGCGAACCGTCGGCCCGTCTCCGCTATATAGCCGCAGACCTGCTCGACCCCGCCGATTCAAGAGAGAAGCTCGGGGGATTGAGCGGCGTGACGCATATCTTCTATGCCGCCTATCAGGACCGGCCGACATGGGCGGAGCTGGTGGAGCCCAATGTGGCGATGCTGGTCAACACGGTCGATGCCGTCGAAGCGGCCGCTCCCGGCCTCCGCCATGTCAGTCTCATGCAGGGCTACAAAGTCTACGGAGCCCATCTCGGACCGTTCAAGACGCCGGCCAAAGAAACCGATGCCTATCATATGCCGCCTGAATTCAATGTGGATCAGCAGCAGTTCCTGGAGGAGCGCCAGATCGGAAAGTCATGGACATGGTCGGCCATGAGGCCGTCCGTCGTCACAGGCTTCGCCCTCGGCAATCCGATGAATCTGGCCCTGGTCATCGCCGTGTATGCCTCCATATCCAAGGAGCTGGGCATCCCGCTGCGGTTTCCCGGCAAGCCCGGCGCTTACGGCAGCCTGCTCGAGATGACCGACGCCGGACTGCTGGCCCGCGCGACCGTATGGGCGGCGACGGATGAGAGATGCGCCAATCAAGCTTTCAACATCGCCAATGGAGACCTGTTCCGTTGGGACGACATGTGGCCGCGCATCGCTTCCTATTTCGGGATGGAAGCAGCTCCTCCGCTCCCGATGTCTCTGTCGACGGTCATGGCGGACAAGGAGCCGCTATGGAACCGGATGAGGGAGAAATACGGCCTGGAGCCTCATCCCTACAAGGAGGTGTCTTCCTGGGGATTCGGAGATTTCGTGTTTTCCTGGGACTATGACTTTTTTGCGGACAGCTCCAAGGCCAGACGCTTCGGCTTTCATGAATTCGTCGATACCGAGAAGCGGTTCAAGGAGATCTTTGATGATTTGCGCCTTCGCCGCATCATTCCATGATTTTTGTTCTTTCTCACCAAAAACCGTGCCTTGGCACGGTTTTTGGCGAATCATAGGCTGTCGTCGTCCCGGCTGTCTGGAGAATGCAGCACGATCGCCGCTTCTCCGTAAGCCTGTCTGATATAGGATTCTCCCCACAGGCACATCGAGTGCAGGAGCGGCTCCAGCGTCCGGCCGAACCCGGTCAGGTCGTATTCCACCCGCGGAGGGATCTCGTCGTAGGAAATCCGTCTCACGATGCCGGAATGCTGAAGCTCCCGCAGCTGCTGGGTCAGCACCTTCTGGGTGATGTCCGGGATGAGCCGGAGCAGCTGGCCGTTTCGTTTCATACCGAAGGTGAGATGAAACAGGATGACGGGCTTCCACTTTCCGCCGATCGCTTCCAGCGCGGCCTCGACAGCCGTACGGAAGACTTTGGGCTCTTGCGTATTCATAACGGTCACCTGCGATTCGAGAAATGGATATGCCTTCATGCTAACAAAGGTCGCAGGGAAGGACAACAGCCGAAAGACGTCAGGGGGCGGATCCGATGCCGGATCGATGCCGCACCCGAAATCCAGTGACCCTAAATAATGGGAATTTACTTTTATGGAGATAGGTTCATAATAAAATAGCATCCGTTATTAGTTTCCATTTTTCGATAGGGAGGTGCGAAGAGCCTGAAGGGCGAACAACTGAATCCTTTTGAAAGCGCTTCATAATTAAACGAAGGAAGAGGAGGAAATGACATGGAAGCAAAAACGAGAATGAGAACGATTGCGATGCTTGCGATGGCCGTCGTTCTTCTGATCAGCCTGGGAGGTGTCCGCATGCCTTCAGCCCAAGCGGCGCCGACCTGGAACCTGTCCTGGAGCGATGAATTCAACGGAGCGTCCGGCTCCGCGCCGGATGGCAGCAAATGGGGCTATGACATCGGCGGCGGCGGATGGGGCAACAACGAGCTGGAATATTACACGAACAGCCGCAACAACTCCTACCTGGACGGCGGCGGAAATCTGGTCATCAAAGCGATCAAGGAGAACGTCGGCGGCATGTCCTACACTTCCGCCCGCCTGCTGACCAAAGGCAAGTTCAACCAAGCCTACGGCAAATTCGAAGCCCGCATCAAGCTTCCTTACGGCCAAGGCATCTGGCCGGCCTTCTGGATGCTCGGCAACAACATCGACTCTGCCGGCTGGCCGGGCAGCGGCGAGCTCGACATCATGGAGTACCTGGGCCATGACACCAGCACCGTTTACGGAACCGTGCATGGTCCCGGTTACTCCGGCGCCGGAGGCATAAGCAAGGCCTACAAGCTTCCGAGCGGCTCGTTCAAGGACGCCTTCCATGTGTTTGGAGTCGAGTGGGAGCCGACGCAAATCCGCTGGTATGTAGACGGCAATCTGTATCATACGTTCAACAAGAGCCAGCTCGGAGCGGGCCAGACATGGGTGTTCGACCATCCGTTCTTCATGATCATGAACCTCGCTGTCGGCGGCAACTGGCCGGGCAACCCGAACGCTTCGACGGTATTCCCTCAGACGATGACCGTCGATTATGTCCGTGTCTATACGCAAGGAACGTCGACCTCTTCGCCGATCGAAGCCGGAGCCGTCTACAAGCTGATCAACGTCAACAGCAACAAGGCGCTTGATATTTATGCAGCAGGAACCGCAGACGGCACCAATGTCCAGATCTACACGGACAACGGAACCGGAGCCCAGCGCTGGCAAGCAGTCGCAAATGCGGATGGAACGTTCAAGCTGATCAATCCGGCGAGCGGCAAGGCGCTTGACGTCGCTGGGGCGGGGACAGCCGACGGCACGAATGTGCAGATCGCGAATCAGAACGGCAACAACGCTCAGAACTGGAGAATCATCGACAACGGGGACGGCAGCTTCAAGGTCATCGGCGTCGGCAGCAACAAGGCGCTTGATGTCGCCTCGTCGGGAA
Source organism: Paenibacillus sp. P22 (assembly GCF_000469945.2). Taxonomy (NCBI): domain Bacteria; kingdom Bacillati; phylum Bacillota; class Bacilli; order Caryophanales; family Paenibacillaceae; genus Paenibacillus; species Paenibacillus sp. P22. The sequence continues at coordinate 57,094 of NZ_CBRA020000009.1, forward strand.
CCGCTGACGGCACCAACGTGCAGATCTGGACCGACAACGGCACGGGTGCGCAGAAGTGGCGCTTCGTGAAGGTATAAGCAGGACAACGAATGCCAGAAAGAACGCTGCGGACTGCGGCGTTCTTTTTTTTGTCTGCATAAGCTGAAATTCCGCGCTTGAAGTACGGCAAGAGTCATCCTCGGGCGACTCCATCAGATTGGCGATGAAGAAGCCGGACGCTCTCCTTGTATGCCCGGTATTGTAGAGAGCCATGGAGAGATACACCTTCAAGGCCCGATTGCCGGGAAATTCCGCTACTCCCTGACGCAGAACACGCACAGCCTCGGAATAACGCCTCCAATATCGGTATGTGCTTCCCGGTCCCAGCAAGCATCGTTCCCGGTCCGGTCCTGAGAGTCCTTGCTCCAGAGCCTTTTCATCCTATGGAATGGCCTTGATCACTACCAGATGTCAATCACGCCGGAAAGGGAACATTCGCCTATAACAGAGTCGGCATTGCCAACCGCTGCGTATTGATGGAAGATAAAAGGAGGAGCATCATTCGCCGCAGCTTGCGGCGGCCGAGATGGCCAAAGGAGGAGGCAGGTTCATGGGAGAGATGGACGAATCCCGCATTGACGCATTCATGGAGCAGGAGGTCAGGGACGGACATTTGCCGGGAGCCGTGCTTGCTGTAGCCGTCCAGGGACAGCCTGTCCTGAGGAGAGCCTACGGCTGCAGAGCCGTCTATCCGCAAAAGGAAGCCATGGAATGGGACACCGTATTCGATATGGCTTCCTTGACGAAGGTGCTGGCCACGCTGCCGGCCATTCTCAAGCTGGCTGGAGATGGCAGGCTTTCTATGGACGACACGATAGGCGGCCATATCCGCGGGTATGCGGATTACGCCGAGCATCCCATCACGATCCGTCATCTGCTGACCCATACATCCGGCCTTCGAGCCGGACTGCCTATGAAGGAAGTGATGGCGATGAACAGGGAAGAGCTGCTGGAGCGCGTGCGGAGCGAACGTCCGTTGAGCACGCCGGGCAAGGAGGTCGTCTACAGCGATCTCGGCTTCATTCTGCTGCAGCTTATCGCGGAGCAGGCGGCCGGGGAACCGTTTACTTCGTTTTTGGAGAGGGAGATCTACGCTCCTCTGGGGATGAAGGATACGGGGTTTCTTCCGTCATTCGAACCTTCCCGATACGCCTCCACGGAATACTCCGAGGTAGCAGGAGCTTACAAGCGCGGCGTCGTCCATGACGAAAAGGCGGAGCGGATGGGAGGAATAAGCGGGCACGCGGGATTGTTCTCCACCGCGGAGGATGTGCTGAAGTTCGCATCCATGATTCATGCCGGAGGAAGGCATGAAGGAAGGGAGATCTTGGCGGAATCATGGCTGGCAGAAGCTCGGCGGAACCAGACTCCCTTCGCCGGCGAATTCCGCGGCTTGGGCTGGCAGCTGGCCAATCCGGACAGCCCGAATTCCGCAGGAAGCCTGCTGTCGGCGGCATCCTATGGCCATACCGGCTTTACGGGGACGAGCATTTGGTTCGATCCGGAGCGGGAGCTGCAGATCGTCCTGCTGACCAACCGGGTCCATTTCGGCCGCACGGACGCTATTCTGCGGATCCGGCCCCAGCTTCATGATCTGATCTCGTCTTGTTTCTAGAGACGCGGATCCAAAAAAGCGATTTGGAGAGGCCCGATGCCATAGGCATCGAGGCCTTTTGTTTTCCTCCGGCGCCATCGTCGGGAAAAACATAGAATCGCACCTCTTTTCCGTAAGATCGCGACTCCATCATGGGGCAAATCAACCTTTATAATGAGGATGCATGTCCGTGAAAGGAGGATCGCCAACCAATCATCCCAGCGAAGAAGGTGATGGCAGCCCAAGAATTGAAAGCGCTTTGAATTTGGAATATACGGATTTGGCCGACCTGCTGATTCAGTCGTATTCAAGCGATTATGCCGCGAACCAATCGAACCCGAGGAGGACTATAATGCGTATCCGCACTAAATATATGAACTGGATGTTGGTGCTCGTCCTGATCGCCGCCGGCTTCTTCCAGGCTGCCGGCCCCATCGCTCCCGCCACCGCTGCAGGAGGCGCGAATCTGACGCTCGGCAAAACCGTCACCGCCAGCGGCCAGTCGCAGACGTACAGCCCCGACAATGTCAAGGACAGCAATCAGGGAACTTACTGGGAAAGCACGAACAACGCCTTCCCGCAGTGGATCCAAGTCGACCTTGGCGCCAGCACGAGCATCGACCAGATCGTGCTCAAGCTTCCGTCCGGATGGGAGACTCGTACGCAAACGCTCTCGATACAGGGCAGCGCGAACGGCTCGACGTTCACGAACATCGTCGGATCGGCCGGGTATACATTCAATCCATCCGTCGCCGGCAACAGCGTCACGATCAACTTCAGCGCTGCCAGCGCCCGCTACGTCCGCCTGAATTTCACGGCCAATACGGGCTGGCCAGCAGGCCAGCTGTCGGAGCTTGAGATCTACGGAGCGACGGCGCCAACGCCTACTCCCACGCCTACTCCAACACCAACGCCAACGCCAACACCAACGCCAACCCCTACAGTAACCCCTACGCCTTCGGCCACGCCGACTCCGACTCCTCCGGCAGGCAGCAACATCGCCGTAGGGAAATCGATTACAGCCTCTTCCAGCACGCAGACCTACGTAGCTGCAAATGCAAATGACAACAATACATCCACCTATTGGGAGGGAGGAAGCAACCCGAGCACGCTGACTCTCGATTTCGGTTCCAACCAGAGCATCACTTCCGTCGTCCTCAAGCTGAATCCGGCTTCGGAATGGGGGACTCGCACGCAAACGATCCAAGTTCTTGGAGCGGATCAGAACGCCGGCTCCTTCAGCAATCTCGTCTCTGCCCAGTCCTATACGTTCAATCCCGCAACCGGCAATACGGTGACGATTCCGGTCTCCGCGACGGTCAAGCGCCTCCAGCTGAACATTACGGCGAACTCCGGCGCCCCTGCCGGCCAGATTGCCGAGTTCCAAGTGTTCGGCACGCCAGCGCCTAATCCGGACTTGACCATTACCGGCATGTCCTGGACTCCGTCTTCTCCGGTCGAGAGCGGCGACATTACGCTGAACGCCGTCGTCAAGAACATCGGAACTGCAGCTGCAGGCGCCACGACGGTCAATTTCTACCTGAACAACGAACTCGCCGGCACCGCTCCGGTAGGCGCTCTTGCGGCAGGAGCTTCTGCAAATGTATCGATCAATGCAGGCGCCAAAGCAGCCGCAACGTATGCGGTAAGCGCCAAAGTCGACGAGAGCAACGCCGTCATCGAGCAGAATGAAGGCAACAACAGCTACTCGAACCCGACTAACCTCGTCGTAGCGCCGGTGTCCAGCTCCGACCTCGTCGCCGTGACGTCATGGTCGCCGGGCACGCCGTCGCAGGGAGCGGCGGTCGCATTTACCGTCGCGCTTAAAAATCAGGGTACGCTGGCTTCCGCCGGCGGAGCCCATCCCGTAACCGTCGTTCTGAAAAACGCTGCCGGAGCGACGCTGCAAACCTTCACGGGCACCTACACAGGTTCCCTGGCAGCAGGCGCATCCGCGAATATCAGCGTGGGCAGCTGGACGGCAGCGAGCGGCACCTATACCGTCTCGACGACGGTAGCCGCTGACGGCAATGAAATTCCGGCCAAGCAAAGCAACAATACGAGCAGCGCGAGCCTCACGGTCTACTCGGCGCGCGGCGCCAGCATGCCGTACAGCCGTTACGACACGGAGGATGCGGTGCTCGGCGGCGGAGCTGTCCTGAGAACGGCGCCGACGTTCGATCAGTCGCTCATCGCTTCCGAAGCATCGGGACAGAAATACGCCGCACTTCCGTCCAACGGCTCCAGCCTGCAGTGGACCGTCCGTCAAGGCCAGGGCGGTGCAGGCGTCACGATGCGCTTCACGATGCCCGACACGAGCGACGGCATGGGCCAGAACGGCTCGCTCGACGTCTATGTCAACGGAACCAAAGCCAAAACGGTGTCGCTGACCTCTTATTACAGCTGGCAGTATTTCTCCGGCGACATGCCGGCTGACGCTCCGGGCGGCGGCAGGCCGCTCTTCCGCTTCGACGAAGTCCACTTCAAGCTGGATACGGCGTTGAAGCCGGGAGACACGATCCGCGTCCAGAAGGGCGGTGACAGCCTGGAGTACGGCGTCGACTTCATCGAGATCGAGCCGATTCCTGCAGCGGTTGCCCGTCCGGCCAACTCGGTGTCCGTCACCGAATACGGCGCTTTCGCCAATGACGGCAAGGATGATCTCGCCGCCTTCAAGGCTGCCGTGACCGCAGCGGTAGCGGCCGGAAAATCCCTCTACATCCCGGAAGGCACCTTCCACCTGAGCAGCATGTGGGAGATCGGCTCGGCCACCAGCATGATCGACAACTTCACGGTCACGGGTGCCGGCATCTGGTATACGAACATCCAGTTCACGAATCCCAATGCATCGGGCGGCGGCATCTCCCTGAGAATCAAAGGAAAGCTTGATTTCAGCAACATCTACATGAACTCCAACCTGCGTTCCCGTTACGGGCAGAACGCCGTCTACAAAGGCTTTATGGACAATTTCGGCACTAATTCGATCATCCATGACGTCTGGGTCGAGCATTTCGAATGCGGCATGTGGGTCGGCGACTACGCCCATACTCCTGCGATCTATGCGAGCGGGCTCGTCGTGGAAAACAGCCGCATCCGCAACAATCTTGCCGACGGCATCAACTTCTCGCAGGGAACGAGCAACTCGACCGTCCGCAACAGCAGCATCCGCAACAACGGCGATGACGGCCTCGCCGTCTGGACGAGCAACACGAACGGCGCTCCGGCCGGCGTGAACAACACCTTCTCCTACAACACGATCGAGAACAACTGGCGCGCGGCGGCCATCGCCTTCTTCGGCGGCAGCGGCCACAAGGCTGACCACAACTACATCATCGACTGTGTCGGCGGCTCCGGCATCCGGATGAATACGGTGTTCCCAGGCTACCACTTCCAGAACAACACCGGCATCACCTTCTCGGATACGACGATCATCAACAGCGGCACCAGCCAGGATCTGTACAACGGCGAGCGCGGGGCGATTGATCTGGAAGCTTCCAACGACGCGATCAAAAACGTCACCTTCACCAACATCGACATCATCAACGCCCAGCGCGACGGCGTTCAGATCGGCTATGGCGGCGGCTTCGAGAACATCGTGTTCAACAACATCACGATCGACGGCACCGGCCGCGACGGGATATCGACATCCCGCTTCTCGGGACCTCATCTTGGCGCAGCCATCTATACGTACACGGGCAACGGCTCGGCGACGTTCAACAACCTGGTGACCCGGAACATCGCCTATGCAGGCGGCAACTACATCCAGAGCGGGTTCAACCTGACGATCAAATAGGCTGCAAAAAAAAAGGAAGCTCCTCGGAGCTTCCTTTTTTTGCTTGTACGCGGCGGGATGAGGGATAATGGCTTCGAGGAGCGTCGTCATCCGCAATCGATGTGAAAAGGAGAAATATGATGAAGGAGAAATTCAGTCCATCTCTGATTGAAAGAATGGAGAGCGAGGAACGGAAGGAGCAGCTGCCTCCCGGCAGGCTGCTTCAGGCTCTGAGGATCGGGAACGGCATGACGGTGCTGGATATCGGGGCAGGAACGGGCTACTTCTCCTTTCCGGCGGCATCTCTCACAAGCGGGCAAGTTGTCGCGGCCGACCCGCAACCGGAGATGATCGCGTATATGCAGGCCAAAGCGAAGGAAGAGAACCTGCCTCAATTGCGGCCGGTGCTGGCATCCGCAGAACGGCTGCCGCTGCAGGACCGATCCGTCGACCGGGCTATCGCCTCGCTGGTGCTTCACGTGACCGACACGGTCGAACAGCCGATCCGGGAGCTGGCCCGCGTTGTGAAGCCAGGCGGCCTGCTGTTCATCCTCGAATGGATGAAGAAGCAGGATGAAGCCCGGATTCCGCCTCCGAGCCGTGTCGAGCCGCAGGAGATGGAGGAGATGCTGCTCCGATACGGCTTCAAGGTCATTAGGCTCGATTATCCGACGGATAGGCATTACCGGATGATCGCCGAAAGGGAAATGGAGAAGGGACGGTGAGAGAAGGTCCGTTGTTTCTCTATGCGCATTCGCATACAGGCTCAAATCGTGCATGGCAAGAGCGCAGCACCACCCCGCAGCGGGCTGCCGGGAGGGCGGCACAGCCGTGTGCGAGCAAGCAAAGGTTCCCGATCAAAGAGCCGTGTCGAAGACGCGGCTTCTTCAGGATGTACCGGTGAAACCCGATCGATGTCGGCTGCCTGGCCGTATCATGCTCGGCGCCGGGGGCTTTTTTTGGGCAGTGTCCGGAACCGGCCGCGGACAGCTTCGGCCAAATCATAGCCACGCTATCAAAAAGTTGTCCGCCTCAGGGAATGGTCTAAAGGATGGCCTCACGAATGTCGATATAATACTATCCCAACATGAGAGGTTGCCTATTAGAATGAAAAAATACCGGTTCTTGCCCAAACGAAGTCTGATTCGAACGAGCGTGCTGCTGCTGGCTGTCCTTTTGATCGGGGTGATGAGCCTGACCGCGGCTTTTGCCTATCAGAGCCAGAAAAATGAGTTCCACAACCAGCTGCGCGAATTGGGCAAGGCCATGCACGGTCAAGTACAGCTCAATGCTGGAAAAATCGCGGAAGCATCGGCCGTGCTGAACCGCAAGGAAGCCGCCACGACAGAAGCCTTCAAAGTGCTCAAGGCGCAGCTCGTCGCCATGTCCGCCGAAGATCTCGTCATCAGCAACGCCTATCTGATGCTGCCCGAAGCTTTGGAAGCCGGCGGCAAGCGAACCCTTGTCAATCTGCAGGGAAATACGGATGGCGACGCAATGCAGCCGGGCTCTGTCTACGAGATGTCCGATGTTTTTGAAAATGCCTTCAAGCAGGCGATGAAGGACGGCTACGCGTTGACGGTTCCTTATACCGATTCCGAAGGCGAGTGGGTATCGTATTTGTCTCCGATCAAGGACGGTCAAGGCAAGACGCTCGCCTTGTTCGGCGTCGATTTCCATTACGATGACGTCAAGACAAGCCTGTCCCGGATGTTGTGGAAGGATATTTTGGCCGGAGGCGGATTCACTATTGCTGCGCTCCTGCTCATCATCTATTTCGTGAACCGCACGCTCAAGCCGCTGAGGCAGCTGGCGGAAGTGTCGATGCTGGCGGCGCAAGGCGACCTGACCCAAGAAATTCCGGTCAAAAGCGAAAATGAAATCGGACAGGCAGCCGCAGCCTTCAACCGAATGATCGCCAGCCTGCGGGAGCTGACCGGCAACATCCAGCTGGCAGCGAGGAGCGTGTCCAGCTCCGCCAACCGGCTGCAGGACAGCTCAAGGCAAGCCGTGGAGGCAACGAATGAGATCGCCGCATCGACAGGCCAGGCGGCTGCCGGCTCCGAGCAGCAATTCCAGAGCACGAGAGAATGCCAGACGGCGATGACGGAAATGGCGATCGGTATTCAGCGCATCGCCGAATCCACCTCCATCGTATCGGAGCTCGCCGCCGAAACGTCGGAAAAAGCGGCAGATGGCGAAGGCGATATGGAGCGCGTCGTCGGGCAGATGAGAAAAATCGAAATCGATTTGAACGACACGGCAGCGATCATACGGGAGCTGGAGGAGCACGGGGGCAGAATCGGAGAGATCATGGCGATGATCTCGGAGATCGCGAGCCAGACCAATCTGCTCGCGCTGAACGCTTCGATCGAATCGGCTCGTGCGGGCGAGCATGGCAAGGGCTTCGCGGTCGTCGCCCAGGAAATCCGCAAGCTGGCCGAGCGTTCGGTGTCCTCTTCCAAGCAGATCACGGAGATTTTGTCGGCAATCGGCAGCGGCACGGGCGCGGCGGCGGATTCGCTGGAACGCTCGGCCCATGAAGCGAGGTATGGGACGGAAATCGCCCAGCAGACCGGTCTGACGTTCAGCTCCATCGTAAAATCGATTCAGGATGTGAACAGCCAGGTGCAGGAGGTATCGGCTTCCTCGGAGCAGATGTCGGCTGGAACCGAGGAGATCGCCGCCTCGCTCGACGAGCTGGAAAGGATCGCGGTTACCGCGGCTAAGCTGTCTGGCAGCATCGCTGCGGCGGCGGAGCAGCAAACCGCGGCCATGGGCGAAGTAGCCGGCTCATCGGAGCAGCTGAAGCAAATGGCGGAAAATATGACCCGAATCGTGAGCAAGTTCAGGATCTGATTTCTTCATCCAGGGAACAGCCTTTTCAGCCGCGCGCCTTGCGCGGCTGTTTTTCTGCTGTCCGCATGGCTAGATTTCGAAGATGCGAGGACTTGAAATCCGCATAAATCTCGATGAAGCGAGGAAAGCGGGCCGTCTCAGGGTATAATAAGGAAATGATGCCAAAATTCGAATTCCAATGGAGATGTTATGAAAGAAACGGATAGCAAGACCAGCTATGGCTGGAACTTCGACAACAGCTACGCCCGCCTGCCGGAGCTCTTTTTTACCCGGCTCGATCCCAAGCCTGTATCTTCCCCGAGCTTGATCGTGCTCAACGAGCGGCTGGCGGCTGCCATGGGACTGGATCCCGAGGCGCTTCGCGGCGGGCGGGGAGCTGAATTCCTCGCCGGCAATGCCGTTCCGGAAGGAGCGGAGCCGCTGGCCCAAGCCTATGCCGGCCATCAGTTCGGGCATTTCAACAGGCTCGGCGACGGCAGAGCGATCCTGCTCGGAGAACAGATCACTCCTGAGGGTCATCGGATCGATATCCAGCTGAAGGGGTCCGGACCGACGCCTTATTCCCGACGCGGCGACGGCAGGGCGGCTCTGGGGCCGATGCTGAGGGAGCATATCATCAGCGAAGCGATGCACGGACTCGGCATTCCGACGACGCGCAGCCTCGCCGTGACCGCAACGGGAGATGACGTTTATCGCGAATCCGTGCTGCCTGGAGCCGTCCTGACGAGGACGGCTGCCAGCCATCTGCGCGTCGGAACGTTCCAGTATGCCGCTCAGTGGGGGACGATGGACGTGCTCGAGCGTCTGTCCGACTATGCCTTGCAGAGGCATTACGCCGGACTCTGCAGATCGGACGACGCCGGCCGCCATCTCGTCCTGCTCCGGGGGGTCGTCGACCGCCAAGCTGCGCTGATCGCGAAGTGGATGCTCGCCGGCTTCATCCATGGAGTGATGAATACCGACAATATGGCGATCAGCGGGGAAACGATCGATTACGGGCCATGCGCCTTCATGGATGCCTTCGATCCGGCCACCGTGTTCAGCTCCATCGATTCGCAAGGGCGGTACGCCTACGGCAGCCAGCCGCACATCGGGGCATGGAACCTTGCCCGCTTGGCCGAGTCGCTGCTGCCGCTGCTGCATGACGACGAGGAAGAAGCGGTCCGGCTGGCCGAGCATGAGCTCAGAAGATTTTCCGATTCCTATGGCTCGCACTGGCTGAACGGAATGCGCGCCAAGCTGGGTCTGTGCAATGAAGAGCCTGAGGATCAAGAGCTCGTGGACGAGCTGCTGCGGCTGATGAAGGAGGAAAAGGCCGACTATACGAACACTTTCCGCTTCCTGACGACCGGCAAGCGGCTGCAGGGCGATACCCTGTTCGATTCGCAGGCATTCTCGGCCTGGATGGCCAAGCGGCAGGCGAGACTGGACAGGCAGCCGCAGTCGTCCGAGCAGTCCGCCGCTCTGATGCGCGCCAGCAATCCGGCGGTGATTCCGCGCAACCATCGGGTGGAAGAAGCGTTGGCGGCGGCGGAACAAGGAGATCTGAGCGTCATGGAAAAGCTGCTGTCGGCGCTGGAAAGCCCTTACGCCCATCGTCCCGGCCAAGACGAGTTCGCTGTTCCATCCGGACAGACCGCAGCCTCCTACCGGACATTTTGCGGAACCTGATTCCGGCTGCAGGACAGAGTCGAATTTTCGAAACATTACGGGCAGCATCAGCGTATAATCGCTTCAGTTTGGAAATTACAGGAGGAAACGCATACGATGAGCACCGATTCGACGAAAACCGGCTTTTGGCAGCTAGTGAAGAAAGGAAACACTTCGTCAGCGACAGCGGCGATCGGGAATACAGGCCTTGCCGTCGTCAAGGGCATCGCCGCAGCAACGACGGGAAGCGGCGCCATGTTCGCATCCACAATGCATTCCATCGCCGATGCGATCAATCAGGGGTTTGTGTTCGCAGGCAGCGTCCTGGCCGAGAAGAAGCCGACCAAGCGCTTTCCGACCGGATTCGGACGAGTCATCAATCTTTTCTGCATGATCGCGGTTCTCGTCGTCACCGTCATGGCGTACGAAACGATCCGCGAAGGCTTTCATCTCCTGGCGCATCCTGTGCATTCGAGCGGCTTCTGGCTCAATCTGATCGTGCTGCTCCTGTCTTTGGCGGTGGACGGATTCGTACTCGTCAAGGCGATGAAGGAGATCATGCATGAAGCCCGGGTTGAAGCCAAGGGAACGGGAATCGTCGCCGCAGCCTTCCGCAACGTAGGCAGGGCCGCGCCTCCGACCCGGCTGGTCTTCTACGAGGATCTCGTCGCCACGACGGGCGCGCTGCTCGCGCTGATCGCGGTCATCGTAACGTCGCTGACGAGCTTAGAGCTGCTGGACGGCATCTCGACCATCCTGATCGGCTTCCTCATGATCGGCGTCGCCTTCCGGGTCGGCTACGACAATATGGTCGGCTTGATCGGCGTGGCCGCGCCTCGGGATGTCGAGGACAAGGTCGCCCGAATCATCCTGGCGCATCCTCAAGTTCTGGACATCTTCCAGATGAGGATTCTTCAGGAAGGCCGTTATTATCATGTCGACGGCACGATCGAGCTGGAGCCCGGCCTTACGCTTGCGAACGCGGACGACATCATCTTCAAGGTCAGGGACAGCCTGCTCAGCGATCCCGATATCGCGGATGTCGCCATCAGCATCATCGAGGATCAAGGCGTCCCCAACTGGAAGTTCGAGACGCAGGAGTAAGCATCGGCAGACTTGGCAGACATGCGGAATTCCCTTCCGCATGTCTTTTTATTTGGCCTGTTGATGCGGTCAAGAACGGTTCCGGCTCCGCCGCCGAATTCATTCCTCCAGCCGAAAATACCGATGGCGGATGAAGCGATAGTTCGATAGTATAGGGATTAAACGTCTTCAGCTCGTTATTTCACGGTTGGAAGGCTAAGTGTCAAACAAATTAAAAGAAGCGGCGGCAGAGCAGCCGTGTCAATGATCTCGGAGGAGTGGGCCTATGGAAGTCAATTTTTGCTCTGCGTGCGGGGATGCCATGGAGACGAGGGATATCGACGGAACGCCTAGAAGGGCCTGCGTTTCGTGCAGCTTCGTTCATTGGGGCCATTACAGCATCGGAGTCGGCGCCTTGGTGGAGCGCGGCGGCAAGCTGCTGCTCGTGCGGCGTGCCCAGGAGCCGGGAAGGGGATACTGGACCAATCCCGGCGGATACGCCGAACAGCTGGAGCAGCTGCATGAGACCGTGCAGCGGGAGGTGCTCGAGGAGGCGGGCATTCATGCCGTCGTCACCGGAATTGCCGCCCTGCGCGATCAGCCGCGGCAAATTCATAATGTGTACGTGGCGTTCTCGATGGACTATGTCGGCGGCGAACCGGTTCCCGATGGCGTGGAGGTCGATGCGGCCGGCTTTTTCAGCCTGGAGGAAATGGCGGAGATGCATGTAGCTCCATTCACGCGCTGGCTCGTCGACGTCGCCTGAACGGCCGGTCGGACGGCTTGATATCGGATCCCGATCCCATCGTGCCTCTGGCCGGCTACGGATTGTTCCGCATCTGACTCCAAGCGGGAACCGCGCCTCGCCAACTTTTTATCCGAATGGAAAGCGGGCGACGGTTTCGTACATAGGAAGCCGATGCATATGCGTCCGGTACAAGACGACTTCGTCGACGGTCCAGGACATTGAGGCTGAGGAGCAGTCCGCAGGCCGGCCTTCGGTTCCTTTGGAATTCCCGGCATCCGACGCTCCCGGACGCAGCTGGAGCCTGGGCATCCGAAACGGCTCCGTTCCCCGGTAGTTTCGGGCAATTGTAAGATGGGGGCTGTAAGCCCGCTCTTCGGCCTTGAATCCAAGGGCGGAAACAGCTTCCGCGACGATGTTCCTTGCTTGATGCAGCCCTTCTCTATCGCCGCCGATTCCTGCCCAGAACACTTTCGGCCGCTCGGGAATGCCGAATGTGCCCGTGCCGCTCAAAGTCAGGACGAACGGCCGAATTGCGCCGGACTGCGCGGCCGAATCCAGTACGGACCGCAGCTCCGACACTCGCTCCGGCAGCGTATCGCCGATGAATTGAAGCGTGATATGCAGATCCGCCGCATCCGTCCATTTTCGGAACGGATAGAGGGTGCGCAGCTCGTCGGACCAAGCTCCGATCCGCTCCTTCAAGGGACCAGGCAGAGGAACGGCGACAAAAACGCGCTGTCCGTCGCGGGCAGGTTTTACTAGATCTCTCTGATGCAAAGATGCAGACCTCCTTTGGATGAATTCTCTTTCTATTGTAACCCAAACCCGGATTTCTCAGGCGAAGCGGGGAAACGAGCGGCCAACGAGGATTGTCCGGGAACAGAATCCGAATGCAGCGATCATGTTCGAGCATCGCTCCGATTACGTCAGCGACAGCGATCTGCTCCGGTGCTACGAATGGGTGCGGCAAGCAATGGCCGGAGATGTCGAGAAGCCTGCCTAGCAATATCCGCAATCCATGCGGTCCTTCACGCTGTCAACCTATGGAGCTGGCTGCCGGAGCTGGAAGCGAAGCCCCCCATCATGATACAATATGTATCATGATGGGGGGCTTCGCTATGCAGGCAAGAACATCGGTATCCGGTTCGGGCTTCAAATCAGGAAACGCCGCTATGAAGTGGCTTCTTCTCGTTCTATCCGTTTTCGACGCCATCGCGACCGATGCGGGCATCCGGCTGGACGCCATACAGGAAGCCAATCCGTTCGCGGCTTTATTGTACGGGACGCATCCCGCGTTGTTTTACGGGTACAAGATTGTGCTGCCGTCGCTCCTTCTGCTCATGGGAGGAAGGACGAGCTCGATCCTGCTCTCCCGATTGATTCTCTTCGCTGCGGCCGTTTACGCCCTGCTTGCCGCTTATCATCTGGCGTGGATCGTTCTGGCTGCCGGCACCGGCTGAGCTGAGCTCCCGCCGTCCGCCCATCGGCGGTCGGCTTGCCGAGGACAGCAGGTAATCGCCGCCATACTGGCAGTTTCCGCTGAATTTTGATAACCTAATTCCAAATAGCCCGGCATTTCCTTATGGCGAGAGGATCGACACTTCATGGAAAAAAAGCTTCTATATATTCGTGTCAAAGAAGAGATTGAACGGAGAATCAAGAGCGGAGAACTGATGCCTGGGGACAAGCTTCCTTCCGAGCCCGCCTTGGCGAAGGAATTCGAAGTAAGCCGCCCGACACTCAGGGAGTCGCTGAAGATGCTCCAGAGAGAAGGCGTGCTGCTAAGCAAAAATGGCGTCGGCACCTACGTGAACGAGCAGGGCTCCCTCATCATGAACCCGCTCAACAAGCTGAGCAGCCTCGGAGAGATGATCAAGCGTGTCGGCTACAAGGACAGCGAAGCTTATGTGAAGATCTATTCGCAGGAGCCGGAGCCCGACTGGTCCGAAAAGCTGCAAAGCGGGGATCCGGTCGTCGTGCTGGAGAGGCTGAGAACGGCCGACGATCAGAAGGTGGCTTTTTACTACAACATCTTCCCGAAGGATATTGCGGCGAGTCATTTCGAAGAAGGCTTTTCCGGCGCGATTTTCGACTTCCTGCAGGAAAAGCTGGGCATCCGCATCTCGTACGCCCTGACCGAGATCTGTCCCGTCGGCGCCGCTCAGGAAAGGGACCGCAAAGCTGCCGAGATGCTCGGAGGGGACCTCATCCTGCTGAAGCAGCTTCATTTCGGAGAGGACGACCGTCCCGTCTTTTACTCGCTCGATTATTTGAAAAGCAGTGCTTTCAAGCTGTATGTCAAACGGGATTGAACGACTTTCCCATAAACCGCTTGCCCTCGACAGGGGCGATGCGGTTTTTTTTTATGTTCGTTCATAAAACCTTAACGACTCGATTATGTTCCGCAAACATTTGTTTTTTAAAGTTATAGATGTCAGACAGCTTGTCAGATGAATGAGGAGGATGGAGCATGCTAAAAAGTTGGGGGAAAAGAAAGAAGCATTCCTTGGGGCTGGTCGTGCTTGCTGCGGCAACCGTTCTGAGCGCTTGCGGACAGAACAACACGGGCGGAGCGGAGGCGAATGCGCTGAAAGGCGCTGCGGAGAGCAATCAAGCCGCGGCAGAGCCGGTCACGCCGAAATCGGACAAGCTTGTCGTTTATTCCGCGTTGAACGAGGACGACATGATCCAGCTGAAGCAGAAGTTCAAGGAGGATACGGGCATCGAGATGGAGTACTTGAATCTCGGCAGCGCAGGCGAAGCAAGCACTCGGGTCCAAGCCGAGAAAACTCGCCGAAGGCGGACGTGCTCGTAGGCGGTTCCGTGGAGTTCTACCAGCCGCTGGCAGAGCAGGGCATTCTGGAGAAATACACGTCCCCGAACGCAGCCGATATCGATGCCAAATTCAACGACCCGAACGGATATTGGCAGGGCTGGTACATGGGCGTTCTCGGCATCGTGCTGAACACCGAGAGATACCAGAAGGAGCTGGCGCCAAAAGGCGTTCAAGAGCCCAAAACCTGGGATGATCTGCTCGATCCGGCCTATAAAGGCCAATTCATCACCTCCAACCCGGCAACTGCGGGCGGCGGCTATATCTTTGTAGCGGACCAGCTGTTCCGTCTCGGCGAGCAGCAAGGTTGGGACTACTTGAAGAAATTGAACGCCAACGTCCACCATTACACGCCCAAAGCAGGCGACGGCATCCAGCTGACCGCTACCGGAGAGTTCATTGCCGGCATGTCCTGGGCACACGATATCGTGAAATCGGCCAAGCAGGGCTATCCGATCCAAGTCATCGTGCCGGAGCAGACCGCCTATGAGATCGGCGGAGCCGGCATCATCCATGGCGGAGCCAACACGGACAACGCCCGGAAATTCATGGATTGGCTGCTGACAAAGGAAACCGGAGAGCTCAATACCAAGATGTCGAACCGTTATTCCGTACGCAGCGACGTAGCGCCGCCGGAAGGAATGATCCCGGTATCCGAAGTGGATCTCGTCGATTACGACCGGGCCAAAGCGGCCGCCATGAAGGCCGATGTCGTGAAGCAGTTCACCGAAATGGCCGGAACGAAATAAAGGGCTGACCGTCGGCCTGGCTCGCGGGAACCTTCCAGCCTTGCGGCGAGCGGAGCGTTCCCGTCTCTTTTTCCGCAATGTCCTGGAACGGAGTGAACCTAAATGTCTGCATCAGCGTTATCGGACGCATGGAAGCAAGTCAAAAAAGTAAAGCAGGAGCCCATTCTGGCGGCGGTCCTCGCAGCCGCCCTGCTCATTACCGGTTTTTTTGTGCTTTGGCCGATTGCCAAGGTGGTCAGCTATCCGCATCCAGCGGACTATGCCCAGCTGTTCACCAACTCCAGATGGCTGCAGGCGGCCCTCAACAGTCTGATGATGACCGTGTTGTCCACGTTCTCCTGCACGGCGATCGCTTTTTTGTTCGCCTTTACGGTTGCCCGGCTGGATGTGCCGCTCAAAGGGCTTTTTCGATTCGTGACGCTGCTTCCTATCGTTTCTCCGCCCTTTATCGTGGCTTTGTCCTATATTCTGCTCTTCGGCAGGCAAGGACTGGTCACCAAGCAGCTGCTTCACTTCAATGTGGATATATACGGGTGGCACGGGCTTTGGCTCGTCCAGACGATTACTTTTTTCCCTTACGCCTATGCCGTCATCTATGGCGTGCTGCAATCGTCCGCCGTCCATCTGGAGTATGCCGCGCATAATCTCGGCGCGACGAGATGGCAGGCGTTCAGGCATGTCTTTCTGCCGCTGTGCAGGCCCGGCATCGCCGGAGGAGCATTGATCACAGCGATGAACGTATTGGCCGACTTCGGAAATCCGATGATCATCGGGGGCAACTTCACGCTGCTTCCTACCGAGGCCTACATGCAGATGTCCGGCTGGTTCGACCTCTCCTCGGCCGCCGTGCTGTCGACGGCTCTGCTGCTGCCTGCTCTCGGCCTGTTCCTGGTCAACCGGCTATGGGTCGGAAGAAGCTCCTACATCACCGTAACCGGCAGAGAATCCAGCCTGCAAGCCTACCCGGCCGCTCCAGGGGTCAAGTGGACCCTGTTCGCATGCTGTCTGTCGATCTCCTTATTCATCCTTGCCGTATATGGGGTGCTGGTTTATGGCGCTTTCACGAAAACCTGGGGCTACGACTGGAGCTTCACCTTGGACAATCTGAACTACGTCACGGCAAAACAGCAGGAGCTGTACAACAGCATCCGCTATGCGCTGCTGTCTTCGATAGGGGCCGCGGTGCTGGGCTTGATTCTTGCTTACATCGTCCACCGCAAGCGGATCGGCATCAACCGGCTGCTCGACTTCCTGGCCATCCTTCCCGGCGCCGTCCCCGGCGTCTTCCTCGGCCTTGGCTTCGCGCTGACCTTCAATCAGCCGCCGATCCAGCTCAGCGGAACATCCGCCATCATGATTCTGGCCTTGATGTTCTGGAATTTGCCGACCTGCTACAGCGCTTGCTCGGCCGGGTTCCAGCAGATCGGCCGTTCGCTGGAGGACGCTTCGCACAACCTCGGAGCGGGGAGCTTCCGCACGCTGCTCGGCATACTGCTTCCGCTGCTCAAGGGACCGTTCCTGTCCGGAATCTCGGTATCGTTTCTCCGGTCCGTCACTTGTCTGAGCGTCATTATCTTCCTCTATTCCGCCCATACTTCGGTCGGCACGGTATCCATACTCGCTCTCGTTCAAAGCGGAGCATGGGGAGGAGCCTCGGCATTCACTGTCGTCCTCATTTCGATAGCCTTCGCCGTGCTTGCCCTATCGCGGCTTATCCCGTTCACCCAGGATCGGAGGAAACGATGAATCCATCTCAAGCCCATATTCAAATTGAACATGTATCCAAATCATTCGGCTCGTTCGCCGCTATCCGCAACGTAAGCCTTGATATTCCGGCAGGCAGCTTCACGACGCTGCTCGGGCCGAGCGGCTGCGGCAAAACGACCCTTATGAGGCTCATAGCCGGATTCAACGAGCCGGACAGCGGCATTATCCGGATCGATGGCCGGCCGGTAAACGGACTTCCTGCTTTCAAGCGCCAAACTCCGCTCGTCTTTCAGGATTACGCGCTCTTTCCCCATATGACCGTGGAAGAGAATATCGCTTACGGCTTGAAGCTTCAAAAGGCATCCCGCAGCGAAAGCCGGCGCAAAGTGGATGATATGCTCGGCATGTTCGGGCTGGATGGCCTGGGAAGCCGCTTGCCCAAAGAGCTGAGCGGCGGCCAGCAGCAGCGGGTCGCCTTTGCGCGCGCGCTCGTAACCGGACAGAAGATTCTAATGATGGACGAGCCGCTCAGCAATCTGGACGCCAAGATGAGGGTCGAAGTCCGGCAAGAGCTGCGCGAGCTTCAGCGCCGGACCGGCATTACGGCCGTATTCGTCACTCATGACCAGGACGAGGCTCTGTCGATGTCGGACCGGATCGCCGTATTCGAGCAAGGAAGCATCCGCCAGGCCGGAACTCCATGGGAAATCTATTTCAAGCCCAACGATGCGTTCGTCGCTTCGTTTGTCGGTACGGCCAATTTCATTCGAGGGCAAATAGCGGAGATAAAAGGCGGCGAGCTGATCGTCCGCTGCGAGCCCTCGGTGATCCGAATCCCTTCCCATGGCCGGCACTATGTCGTCGGCGAAGAGATCGCGATGGTGGTGCGTCCGGAATGCATCTCGATCGGCGCCGACGGGGAAGGCGGTATTGAAGCCGTTCCTTGCTGGAGCGGCGAGATCCAGAGCAGCAGCTTCCTCGGCCGGATGATCCGGTATGAGGTCCGCTGCGGCTCGGCCACCTTCCTGGTCGATGATGCCGATCCGAGTGCGCGCGGCTTTCTGCAGGGCAGCGTCACCTTGCGGCTGGATCCGGAGCGGATCCATGTTCTCCCTGGCAGCGGAAGGAAAGAGTAAAGAGGAGGAATTAGTTTGCCATTGCATGCTGCCGTTCATTTCCTGAACGTCGGGTGGGGAGACGCCCACCTGATCCACGCCCCGTCGGGGAATGTGACCTTGATAGACGGTGGAGACGGCCTTCTCGCCTCCCATCGTGATCATCCGCTCTCCTGGTTGAAAAGGGAGGGCATCGAACGATTGGATTGGATGATCCTGACGCATCTTCACGAAGACCATCTGAACGGCCTGCTGGATGTGGCCCGGAGCCTTACGGTCGTCCATGCCGTCCTTCCTTACGAAATTCCCGTGATGGACATGGAAGCGCCGGAGTCGGAGGCAGCGGGCTTGGAACTGAGCTCGCCACAATCCCGGGTCCTCGTCATCCTGGCCGCTTACAGGGAGCTGATCCGGCTGCTGAGAGAGCAGGGGACGGCGATCCGGTGGAGATCCGAATACGGGTTCGCAGGCGGCTCGACGATATGGGAGGAAGGTCCTTATCGGCTGGATCATTTGTATCCCTGGGCGGCAGATCCGCTTCCAGGCTTGGAAGTTCTCAGAGAAGCCGCTCGCGGTGGGAAGCTTGCATCGGAAGAATGGCTCGCGCAGCTGGAAGGCTTTTTTGACCGCTCCAACGACGACAGCTCCGTCTACCGGCTGGAAGAAGCCGGCGCAGAGGGGAAAGGAATCCTGTTCGGAGGGGATCTGCTGGCAGCCGGCTGGGAACGCCTCTCCGAGCGGACCGATTTGAGCTGCTGCGTGCTTAAAGCTCCTCATCATGGCCTGGACGATGCTTTCGATGGCCAGCTGTTGTCGGCTGCGGCTCCCGCGCATGCCGTCATTCCTATCTCCATCGACCGCTCGCAGCCGATGGAGGAACGCTGGAGCGAGCTGTGCTCCGCGCGCGGAACCGCCTATCACCTTACAGGCGCGTCAGCGCCTATGGAGAAGAAGAGATTGATCTCCGGATCCATCGAAGCGTGGATTGGAGGATGACGATGAACGCAACGAACGATCGGGAGCAAGAGGAGCAGCTGCTGGCATCTGCGATTGCGTATGCGAGAGAAGCCGGAGAGCAGATTGTGCGGCGGATGAAGGAACCGTACAAGCTCGGAGACAAGGTCAACCGGAGCGATCTGGTGACGGAAGTCGACCTGCTGAGCGAGACCCTAATTCGGAAAAGGATCGGCCTCGATTATCCGGACCATTGGATTCTATCCGAGGAGCAGGACGGTTCCGGGGATTGTTTCGGCTTTATCGGCGCTCCGCCTGCGGGTTGCGGGTGGATCGTCGATCCGATCGACGGAACCGTCAATTTTGTGCACGGCATTCCGCATTTCGCTGTCTCCATCGGTATCGTGAAGGACGGAATTCCCCTTCACGGAGTCGTGTACAACCCGGCAACAGGCGAGCTGTTTCAGGCTTCCAAGGGAAGAGGGGCTTTTCTCAACGGAATCCGGCTTCAAGCCGATTCGGAAGGGGATATAGCCTGCTCGCTGCTTGCCACCGGATTCCAGGCTTCGGATTGGAGGCAGGATTCCGTCGCGGCTTCCCAGGTCGCGCGGGTCGCGGGCGTTTCGCGAAGCGTGAGGATATTGGGGGCTGCCAGCCTGGATTTATGCCATATTGCAAGCGGCCGGCTGTCGGGATTTTGGCATGACGGGCTTTACCCTTGGGATGTGGCGGCAGGCCTGCTGATCGTGCAGGAATCAGGGGGTGTCGTAACCAATGACCGGGGCGAGCCCTTTGCTCTGCAGCACAAGAGGCTGGTCGCCTCCAATCCGAATCTGCAGCCTTCGCTGCTTTCTCTGCTGTTTACATAAGCTTGAGAAGCCGATGACGCAAACGTTACAAACGGCCTTTATGATGAATAAGCTGTCTGACATCAAGATGTCAGACAGCAATACAAATCAGGAGGTAGTAGGGATGAAGCAGCTTCGCAAATGGTTGGGATTGGTGTTGGCAAGCGTCATTTCCTTGTCGATGGCGGGACTTGGAAATCCGGGCCACGCTCATGCGGCTTCGGAACGGGAGCTCGCCGCTTACTGGGCGCCGGAGTTCTACCAGGACGTCAACGACACCTATGGGTACCGGGCCGATTATGTGACGAATTTCAATTATGACGGCGATTGGGCCGGCAACAACAACTGGGAAAATATCGATCGCTTTCCTTTGAAATCGTACATCTATTACTCGGTCGTCGAGACGGAGAGCCATTACTTCATCGGGTATTACGACTACCATGCCCGCGACGACGGCCCCTTGAGCCTGGACAAGCACGAAAACGACCTCGAGGGCCTGATGGTTGTCGTGCGCAAGGACGGAAGCGCGTATGGCTCCTTCCAGCTCATGGAGACGGTGGCGCACAACCAGATGTATCAATACAGCAATCTGCCTCTGACAAGCGGATCCGACAATCTGGACGGTGGCGTCCTGTTCAACGGCTCCCATGCGAAGGTATTCATTCAATCCAACGGCCAAAGTCCGATCGGGGGACACGGCAACCACGCTTACGACGGCACCGGAGCACCTGGCGGAGACGGCATCGTCTATTATTACGGAGCCCGTGCCGATGTCGTCACGGACGCTTCGGGAAGCTATACGAAACGATACAGCTACGACTTGCTTTCCTTCGACGACTTCTGGAACCGCCGCTATGACATTGGAGACGGCCGCACCTTCGGCAGCTGGGGCAAGCTCGACGGCGACAATTATCAGCCTGACTCCGCCGCCATGCCTTGGGTTTGGGACGATCTTGACGACGGCCCGACATTTGCCGGCGATTTTCCGCTCATATGGTGGATACGCATTTGAACGGGCTTGGCAACTTCTCGCATGTATATGTACGCCATCCGTATTATTCCCATCGCATTCAAGTCCAAAAAATGACCAGCTTGGCGAACCGGGATCCATTCGGAGGAAGCAGCGACATCTATGTCAAAATCCGCGCCAACGGAAGCGGGGTTTCCGACGACAGGCTATGGAAGAAGAACGATGCGCCGATTGGCCAATCCTTCTCCGTTGCATGGGGAACGCTGGACGCTACCTTCGCGAATCAATACAGCTCGGCCTATAACGACCGCTACGTCAATGTTCCTGCCGGCAGCGCCATTTCCATCGAGATCAATGATTCCGACGGAACGAGCGGCGACGATGCGATGGGCTCGCTGACGGCCTCTCCTCAGCCGGGCCAGGTCGTCACCTGGTCCGATGCTCTAACCAGCAGCGGCGAAGCCAGAGTGACGGCAACCATCTGGGCGGTCAACTAACCGGCCTGAAGGCAGGCTGCACGCTTGACCCCGCATGAACGCAATTCTCTTCATGGGCAACTCCCTAGCGAAGAAACGAAAAAACCGCGGATATCCGCGGTTTTTTCGTTTGGTCACTTCGGCAAGGATTTGCTCTTGGGTGCCGCACTGAGGGAATAGATCTGCTCCTCGATCACGTCGCTCGCCTTGCCCAAAAACTCTGTAATGAGCTTGAGCTCTTCCGCCGTATAGGAAGCAGCCAGCTCGACCATCTTCGCATGCAGCGGATCGTACGTCTCGCTGACTTCTTCCTTATCCTCATATTGGGGAACGATGATCACCTTGCGGCGGTCCTTCGGATCGGTCTGCCTGCGCACGAATCCGTTTTTCTCGAGCCGATCGATCAGCGCGGTGACGCTGCCCGTCGCAAGACCGGTGAGCTTGGACAGCTCGCCTGCGGTGATCGGGCCTTTTTCGTGGAGAATGTCGATGGAAAGATAATCGTTATTGTACAGCCCTAGAGAAGAGGCGACATATTGCTGGTAAAGGACGGTACGGGTGCCAAGGCTCCGCATCCGCAGGGTGAATTGCTCCTGCTCCGCGGTCGGCTGGTCATTTCGTTCGCTTGACAAAAGGGAACCCTCCTTTTACTATACATATATCTCGATTACCAAGATATTAGTCAGACGAGATACTTGATGAATTTAGATTAATTGTACCAAAACGAGATTCAATTGCAAAGAAATCCGGAATGGCCGAGATGGGAAGCGGGGAGCCTGCCGCTAACGATGGAATTGGGGAAGATGGAACTGCAAGAGATCGACGAGAGGAAGAGAAGCCATGGAAAAACCTAACAAAGTCGGCGTAATCATCGCAGCCCTGCTGCTGGCCACGCTTATGGCATCAATGGACAACACCATCGTCGCGACGGCGATCGGAACGATCGTAGGCGATCTGGGCGGCTTCGACAAGCTGATGTGGGTCACATCCGCCTATATGGTCGCAGAGATGGCCGGCATGCCGATCTTCGGCAAGCTGTCGGATATGTACGGCCGCAAACGATTTTTCATTTTCGGCCTCATCGTTTTCATGATCGGCTCGGCCCTATGCGGCACGGCGGAGACGATCGTGCAGCTGAGCATCTACAGGGCGATCCAGGGAATCGGCGGCGGCGCGCTCGTGCCGATCGCCTTCACGATCATGTTCGACGTAGTCGCGCCGGAGAAAAGAGGGAAGATCGGCGGCCTGTTCGGCGCTGCATACGGCATCTCCAGCATATTCGGTCCGCTGATCGGCGCCTACATCACGGACTGCATCAACTGGACCTGGATTTTCTACATCAATTTGCCCGTCGGAATCATCGCTTTCTTCATGATCGTGTTTTTCTACAAGGAGTCCGTCGAGCACGCCAGGCAAAGGATCGACTACTTCGGCGCCTTCACGCTGGTCGCCTCCATTCTCTGCCTGATGTTCGCGCTTGAGCTCGGCGGCAAGGAGTACGCCTGGAATTCCGGCATGATTCTCGGCCTGTTCCTCGCCTTTGCCGTTCTCATCATCGGTTTCGTCTTTATCGAGAAGCGGGCCGAGGAACCGATCATTACGTTCGGCATGTTCAGGAACCGCCTCTATTCCACGAGCACTATCATGGCCGTCTTCAGCGGCGCCGCATTTATCACGGCATCGGTGTACATCCCCGTGTTCATTCAAGGCGTATTCGGCGGCTCGGCCACGAACTCCGGACTGGTGCTGCTGCCGATGATGGTCGGTTCCGTCGTAACCGCGGCTGGAGGAGGCTTCGTGCTGGCCAAGTTCACCTACCGCTCGATTATGATTTCGACACTGACGCTGCTGGCCGCCGGCATTGCGCTGCTCGCTGGGCTCGCATCCGATACTTCCCGAATCGTCGTCACCCTGCTCATGATTCTGGTCGGTCTTGGCATCGGCTCTTCGTTCTCCGTCCTCAGCAATGCGGCGATCCATGGGTTCGCAGCCAAGCAAAGGGGATCGGCCAGCTCGACGCTCAGCTTCAGTAGGGAGCTTGGGATGACGCTTGGAATTACCGTGTTCGGCATCGTCCAGAGCCATTTGTTCCTGAACAAGCTGTCCGCTTCCTTCGGCGGCCCGGGCGGAACGTCGGACAGCGTGGATCTGAGCGATCCCAGCAGCATCCTGACTCCGGATACGAGGGACAAAATCCCATCCGATATTTTGGACAAAATTACGGATGCGCTCTCCTCCTCGCTCTCGCACACATTCGCCTGGGCGATCATTCCGGCCGTCATCGCTCTTGCCGCCGCATTCGCCATGGGCAGGGAACGGTTCGATCCGGCAGCCGAAGAAGAATATACGGCAGCCCACTGAGCAGGCCATGGCGGCCATAACGCCGATGGGGCTGGGCGAACGGGGTTCTTCCGGGTAAACTGGGAAGAGATAGGCGGGAGGTGGGAGTCTTCATGCTGGAATGGATCAAGTACACGCTCGAGGATATGGACAAACAGCTGCAGCGCATCCTGAAAAGCATGAACCATCTCGACGAGGAGCAGATATGGCAGCGGCTGAAGTCTTCGACGAACAGCATCGGCAACCTCTGCCTGCATCTGGCCGGAAACGAATATCAGAGCATCGCCAGCTCCATCGGCGGCAAGCCTTTCATCCGGGAGCGCTCCAAGGAATTCACTGCCGAGGGCGGCAGGACGAAAAAAGAGCTGGGCAGCCTGCTGGTGGAAACGAGAGCCGAGTCGACGAAAATTCTGTCCTCTTTGACCGGGAGCGATCTCGGCAGGGAAGTCCGGATTGTCTACCGGCTGGAAGACTGGAACCGGATGCTGAAGGTTCAAGCGGACGCGGAGACGGCCTTCGAGACGAGAGAGATCGGCCGGTTGCTGATCCAGGTGGCCGCCCATTACGGGTATCATGCAGGCCAGATCGTGCTCCTCTCCAAGCTGCACAAGGATATCCCGGAGCCTATTGCCGGGCAATACCATTAATTCCTTACTATGAACTCCTCCTGCTGCAGAAGATCAAAAAAGTCATCCATTATTATGCCGCTTTCCGAAGCGGCTTTTTTAGTTTCCATTCTTTTGCTGCGAACAATTGAACCTGTCCTAAAGAGTGGCGTGAAAGAAACATTATTTACATGCCTAAATTAATTGAGCGCCAAGAAAAAAACGTTTCTCTAGACCCACTCGCTCCTTTCTTGTTACCATAACCAGGTTGATTGGAAGAGGGAGTCGAGGGGAGTCAGACCTACAGATGGAAGAGCAGCAAAAGAGATACGATAATCTAAAATTGGGAGAGCGCGGGGCGGTCATAAGCATTCTCGCCTATATCTGCCTGTCGGCGCTCAAGCTGATCATAGGGTATGCATCGAATTCGGAAGCGCTGCGCGCGGACGGATTGAACAATGCGACCGACATCGTCGCCTCGATCGCCGTATGGATCGGACTGAGACTCGCTCAAAGGCCTGCCGACGAGGATCATCCGTACGGACACTGGAAGTCGGAGACGATCGCTTCCCTGGTCGCGTCGTTCATCATGATGGCGGTAGGCTTGCAGGTGCTCTACGAAGCCGTCATGTCCATGTTCGAAGGCAAGGAGCAATCTCCGGATCTGATTGCCGCATGGACGGGTCTGGCCAGTGCCGCCGTCATGTACTTCGTGTACCGGCACAACAAAAAATTGGCGGCGAAGATCAACAGCCAAGCCGTCATGGCGGCCGCGAAGGACAATATCTCCGATGCCTTTGTCAGCATCGGCACCGTCATCGGCATTATCGGCTCCCAGTTTCATCTGCCATGGCTCGACCCGCTGACCGCCGTTCTGGTCGGATTCATCATCTGCAAGACGGCCTGGGACATATTCCGCGAAGCGTCGCATCATCTATCCGACGGCTTCGATGAAACCCGTATTCAATCGTTCAAGGAAATCGTGCTGAACGTTGCCGGCGTCCGCGGAGTCAAGAGCATCCGCGCGAGAAATTACGGAAACAACGCGGTTGTCGACATTGTCATTCTTGTAGCCGCCGATTCCGATTTTCAGACGGCGCATGATATCGCGACGGAAGTGGAGGAGGAGCTGATCCGTACCGAGGATGTGTACGAGGTTCATGTTCATTACGAGCCGACCCGGCCCTCCAAGCCGAAACAAATTCGAGAGACCTAAAAAAGCTCGCTCCTGCGTGGACCGCCTGAGGCGGACATTCGGGAGTGAGCTTTTTTCCGGCAGCGCTTTGAGCCGGCTGCCGTACCAGGAAGACGTTATCGCAGTCAGGTGCCGAACCGCTTGCGGTAGCCGCATTTTCGGCATAATTCCTCGACGGCTTCGCGGCGGGAAAACCCGTCGTACAGCTTGTTCGCGCGGTCGCCCTCGATAATCTCGGCGAACGGCTTCTGGTTGATGTTGCCCAGGTTGATGATTCCTTCGCCGTCCAGGCAGCATGGAACGACCGTTCCATTGGCGAGAATGGCGGCTTGGTTGCGGAGGCCATGGCAAAATCCTTTGCCGTCGTCCTCTTCGGCGTCCAGATCCGGCCATTCGAATTCGTGGTCCTGGTTCAGATAGAGCCGTTCGGCGATTTTGAGTCCCGAGCCGCGCTGGAACTTCTCTTCGATCTGATAATCCAGATTGAACTCCCGCTCAATGATCTCGAGCACCTGGCGGTTGCGCTTGATTTCCTGGTTGGTCGCGTTGTCCGTACGCAGATTCCAGAGCCGGAGCGAGAATAGAATGTCCGTCGACTCCAGAGCCTCCTTGATGAACGACAGGATCGTCGATACATACGCTTCTTTGTTGGTAGAGCCGATATGGCCGTCGAAGCTGTGCAGGGAAAAATTCATCTGGCGAAGCGCAGGCTTGTTCAGCAGCTTGGCTTTATTTTTCATGATCAACGTTCCGTTGGTCGTAATATTCACCTTGAAGCCGCGCTCATGGCTGAGATCCAGCAGCTGATCGATTTTGGGATGAAGCAGCGGCTCTCCCTTCACATGAAGATAGATATAGTCGGTATGAGGCTTGATTTCGTCCAGTCTCTTGACAAAGTCATCGACCTTGATGAAGCTGGCCTCCCTCTTGGTCGGAGGGCAGAACGTGCACGCGAGGTTGCATACGCTCGTAATTTCAATATAGAATTTTTTGAATTTCTTCAAGACGGATCCTCAATTCTCTCTATGCGGATGCAAGTTGATGATTTCAGGACAGATATGAATCTATCATAGCATCTTCATTCTCTATAATCATCTTAATCTATAATTCTGGCTGCCGCTGAGCCGGACCGGAGAAAAGAAGGCCGTCAGGAAGGGGGTGTGAAGACCGAAGGAGAATATATTGCTGTTGGACCAACTCCCAAACAGGCCACGCCTAGCCTTGAAAAGGAGAACATGGACTTGCTATGAATAGCCGGACTATACGGCTGTACGAGCCTTCCGATGACCGATGCCGTTGCAGGTCACATCGCGCCGACTACGACAAGGCTCTAGGGCTGTATCGGCAGTCGGGCCGAGCAGCGTCAAAAAAAGAGAGGTGCTTACCGATGAATGAACAACATCCTGCCCGTTTCGTGAATCCGGACAAGCTGGCTCCTACTTTCGGTTATACGCATGTCGTAGAGACGACTTCCCGCAGAACCGTGTACGTCTCGGGGCAAGTGGCATTCGGAGAACAAGGGCAGCTGATTGGCGATGGGGACCTTGCCGCCCAGACGAGACAGGTGTTTGAAAATATCGCCGCTGCGCTTGAGGCCGTCGGCATGGCCTTCCGGGATGTCGTGAAATTGACCTTCTTCATGACCGATATTTCCGGCATGCCGGTCGTCCGAGAGATTCGGGATCAATTCATCGACACGACGCAGCCCCCGGCAAGCTCTGCCGTGGAAGTCCGCCGGCTGATCCGGGAAGAGCTGATGATCGAGATCGAAGCCATTGCCGCCGGCAGCTGACCGTTAAGGAATTCCTTCTTCATCCATGGTATAATTCTTCTGATCGATAGGAAAAAGGACGTGAACAGCCTTGATAAGCATCACCATTCCGACACCGGAAGTCACCATTACCAAACAGAGCAATCCCGACCAGAGCCATATTTTCGGGTTTACGGATTTCCACCTGATTACGAGAGAAAAAGGCGGCATCTTCATGTTCTACAACGCCAAGGACGAGCTGCTGTTCGTCGGCAAGGCGCGGAAGCTGCGGCCTAGAATCAAGAAGCATTTCGAGGACTCTGTATCGCCTATGAAGAAGCATCGCGACGAAGTGGCCAAAATCGCGGTCTGCGTCGTAGAGGACGCGGTCGACCGGGACATTTACGAAACCTATATCGTCAATAAGTTCAAGTCGAAATACAATGTGGACAAGCAGTTCTACAACTGATCCAACCAACGAATCAACACGAAGCCCCCGTGCAAGATACAATCGTATCTTATGCGGGGGCTTTACGTTGTTCCTTATGCCGGCGGCGGAAGCCGAAAAGGCATGCCTGATTGGCTCTTGGTTAGTGCTCTTGGTTAGTGCTCTTGGTTAGTGCTCTTGGTTAGTGCTCTTGGTTAGTGCTCTTGGTTAGTGCTCTTGGTTAGTGCTCTTGGTCATTTCTTCGTCGTGGAACCTTGTTTTCGTGCCGTTCCTGGCAGGCGGCCGTAACGCAGTATTTTTCGGTACATTTGTTTGTCCGGCAGCGCGTTGAAGATGGATTTGTCCGGTTTGGAATTCACTTCAATGATCCAGGGACGCAGCTTCTCGTCGATGCCGACATCGACTCCATAGGCGCGGAAACGCGGGAAGTAGGCGCCCACATGGCTGCTTGCCTGAAGCGCAAGCCGGTTCAGACGCTTCTCGTAACCGGGACGGTCCGCCTTCGGCACATGGGAACCGAGCAGATCCCACAGCGGCATCGGCTTGCCTCCGCTATGATAGTTGGTCACGATTTTGCGGGGGAGGGCAAGCCTTGCGACCGTTCCCGTTACTTCCCATTCATGCCGGGAATTGCGCTGCACCATGATTCGAAGGTCGAAAGGCCTTCCTTTGATGCGCATAAGCGGGATGCTTTTCTGAACCAGATACCGTTTTTTTTGCGACGAGGAAACGAATGCGGCATAAGCTTTTTCGTACTGCCCGAATAGACGGCTTCGAGTGCCGTTCTGAAGCCGGAATTTTCCGTTCTCCAGGGACAGCTTGAAGATGCCGAAGCCTCCTGTGCCGAGAATGGGCTTCAAATAAACCGATCCATGCCGCTCCGCCATTCGCCGGACGGATTCTTTCGTGGCCGTTGCCGTAGGCGGCAAATGTTTGGCTAGCTCTTCCTTCTTCATCATAATCCGATGTTTGCCATACTTGTTGTTCCAAAAAGGCACAGGATCCCTCCGTCGTTGGTTGTCTCCTACCAACTATATTCGCGATAGAGAAGGGTGACCTGGACCATTCAACTAGCTGGGGAAAAAATATAGAATCAGTCCGTAGAGGAGAGGCACTTATCCCGATGAAATCGATTGCAATCAAACCTGCGGGCGGATTCCCTTCCGGTACAGATCGGGCGACATGCCTGTGTATTTCTTGAACGTCTTGCTGAAATGGGATCCATGCTTGAAGCCGACCCGGTAGGCGATATCAGTGACCGGCCTTTGCCGGTCCATAGCGAACAGCACCTTGGCTTCATTTACACGTCGTTGGTACAAATAGTGGAACGGGGTGATGCCCGTCACTTCCTTGAACAGCTTCGCCAGGTAGTGCTTGTTCACATGCAGCTCCGCGGCCATGCCGTCCAGCGTAATGTCTTCCGCGAAGTTCGCCTCGATATACGAGATGACCCGCTGCGCGCTGGCTTGCTTGGCCGAGGCGGGAAAGGAGCCTTCTGCTTGAGGCTTCGAGGAAAGCTCACGAATAAGCAGCAGCAGCTCGGTGAAGGCGAGGAGAAACCGGTCATGCGAGAGCGTGTCGCTGGCGGCATAGAGCAGGCAGAGACGCTGCAGCAGCGGCTCCAGCCTTTCCCGGTCGGATCGCTCCACGGAGAGGCGCATGTTCTTGCTTTCCTCGAACGGCTTCAAAATGTCGGTCTGGATGAATGGTGGCCGCAGCAGCTGGCCGGCAAACGAAGGATTGAAGTGGATGATCGTCCGAATGTAGCCGACCTGCTCATCCACTTTCGGATAATGCAGCGTCGTGCCGTTGAGAAGAATGAGATCGCCGGGCTCCAGATCATAGATTTTGTCTCCGATCAGATAGGTGCATCTGCCGCTGTGGAAATAGTAGATTTCGTAATCCAGATGGGAATGGAAGGTTGCAGGTATCCGCGAAGTATTATGAAGCGCTTCAATGGGAAGCTGGAACTGCTCGCGCAGCGTCATTTTTAGACGGCTCCTTATCGGGAGAGTTTCCTATTACCTTACCATAGCTTCCTTCTCATGACACCAATCAGATATAAATGAAAGGCCGAGCAAGCCAATGAAGAACATGCCGGGCAAGACCTTGCAATGTTACACTGGCCTTAATGCGAGAGATTTCGAAGATGAAGGAGAGCGACCACGATGATGACTTCAATCGGGCAACAAGCTTCCTCCGTGCGCGCCACCGTCATGCGGCTGGCCCGAACGATGCCGGTAACGGATATGCATACGCATCTATACGCACCTCAATTCGGAGACTTGCTTTTATGGGGAATCGACGAGCTCTTGATCTATCATTACCTGATCTCGGAATCATTCCGCTGGTCGGATGAAGATTACGACGCATTCTGGTCCAAGTCCAAGAAGGAGCAGGCCGACTTTATCTGGCAGCACCTGTTCCTCGATCATTCGCCCGTAAGCGAAGCCGCCAGCGGAGTCGTTTCCGTTCTGCATCAGCTTGGCCTGCCGGTCGCTTCCCGCAATCTGGACGACTATCGGCAAGCTTTCGCGGATCGGACGGCGAGAGAGCAGACGGACATCGTCATGAGGATTGCCGGCGTCAGCAGGATCGTCATGACCAACGATCCGTTCGATCCGGTGGAACGGGAGGTGTGGCTTGCCGGAAAGGGCTCTGAGGATGACCGCTTCCTGGCCGCCCTGCGGGTAGACGCTCTGCTCAATGATTGGCCGAATGCGGTGATCCAGCTGCGCGGTCTCGATTATGACGTGCAGGAGGAATGGACGGAGCGGACCATAGAGGAGACCAGACGTTTCCTATCGGAATGGGTGGACCGGATGAGCGCGCTGTATTTGGCCGTATCCATGCCGGGCGATTTCGCCTATCCTGCCGACGATCATCGCAGCCGGATGATCGATGAAGCGATGATCCCGGTCTGCACGGACAAGGGCATTCCGTTTGCGCTCATGATCGGCGTCCGCAGACGGGTGAATCCGCAGCTTCAGTCGGCCGGCGATATGAGCATGCGTTCCGACAGCGGAGCTGTGGAGGCGCTATGCCGCAAATATCCCCGTCAGAAGTTTCTCGTCACGATGCTCGCACGGGAAAACCAGCATGAGCTTGCCGTGCTGGCCCGCAAATTCAGAAACCTGATGATATTCGGTTGCTGGTGGTTCCTGCATATCGACTCCATGGTGGAGGAGATGACCCGGATGCGGATCGAGCTGCTGGGCACTTCCGTCATCCCCCAGCATTCGGATTGCCGGGTGCTTGAGCAGCTGATCTACAAATGGGGATATTCCAGGACGATCATCGGAAATGTTATGGCCGACAAATACGAACGGCTGCAAAACAGCGGCTGGACTCTCACCGAGCAGGAAATCGAAAGGGATCTGAACGACTTGTTCCATAAGAACTTCTGGCGCTTTCTCGGCAAAGCCTGACCTATAAGCGATCTTATTGCCAGGTTCAGATGATTCCGGTCAGCAGGCCTCCTGCCGCTCCGGCGATGACCACGATCCAAGGCGGCAGCTTCCATGACGTCAGCATGAGATAAAGAATGGAAACGAGAGCAAAGTCGGCGGGGCCGGCAATGGCGGCAGTCCACAGCGGATCGTACAATGCGGCCAGCAAAATGCCGACTACGGCAGCGTTGATGCCGGTCATCGCCCCTTGAACCCGTGGGCTTCGGCGAAGGGAATCCCAGAACGGCAAAGCGCCGGCGACGATCAGGAACGCAGGCAGGAAGATCGCGGCGGTAGCGACTGCCGCTCCGGATAGGCCTTTGGCCATCGCTCCCAAGTAAGCGGCGAAAGTAAACAGCGGTCCCGGGACGGCCTGCGCCGCACCGTATCCGGCGAGAAAGTCTGCTTGGCTTACCAAGCCTGCCGGAACCACTTCCCGCTCCAACAGAGGCAGCACGACATGGCCGCCTCCAAATACGAGGGAGCCTGCGCGGTAAAAACGATCGAACAGCGAAATCCATCCGCTCGGATACAGCCGGCTCAGCAAGGGGAGGAGGAGAAGCAATCCGAAGAAGAGCGCCAGACATGCGGCAGAGAATCTGCGGCTGATCGGGACCGCCAGGCTCGGAACATCCGTACCATCGGATTTCCCGTACAGCCCTATTCCGGCCAAACCGGCCGCCGCGATCAGCAGAACCTGACTGAATGCCGCTTGCCACATCAGCGTAATGACCGATACGAGCACGACAATGGTTGCCCTGATCCTGTCAGGCGCCAGCTTCTGTCCCATGCTTGCAATCGCCTGGGCCACAATGGCCACGGCTACGATCTTCAAGCCATGGATCCAGCCCATGCCTCCAATATCGAATCCCTTCAGCAGAAGGGCGAAGCCTGAGAGCGCGATGACGGATGGAAGCGTAAAACCGAGCCAGGCAACGAGGCCGCCTAACAAGCCGGCCCGGACAAGGCCGATTCCGATGCCGACCTGGCTGCTCGCGGGACCGGGGAGCAGCTGGCATAGCGCGACAAGATCGGCATAGCTTCGTTCGTCCATCCACCTGCGCTTGATGATGTATTCGTGATGAAAATAGCCCAAATGGGCGACCGGACCGCCGAAAGCGGTCAAACCCAGCTTCATCGACACTTGAAGGACTTCCATGAGAGCCCGCTGTTTGTTCAGCGGAACCATTTCTGCGTTCGTACCCGGATCCATCCGTTTCATCACTCCGATAGATTCATAGCATTCTCGATCGCGATTGACATGTCGACGAATCGGTTCTTCCATTATGGCATGAACGAGCCGAGGATAGATTCTCGACTTTTCTATAAAGGATTAAGATTTTGTATAGATGTCGATTCGAGAACATGCATGGCCAAACGGAGAGCGGGAGATGGGGGCTGGAAGGAAGCCGTGTCGGCTTCACCGAACGATCAGAGAGCTAGTTCAGCCTCCCGCTGCGGATCAGCTGCCGCATGCGCGCATGTCTGTAGACGAAAAACAAATATACGCCGATATAGGTGGGCCAAGTCAGAAGGCCATTGCTGAAATGAAGCTCATCTTGGAAGACGGCTGTTGTTCCCGACGATCCGGCATGTACCGCCATCGTATGCCTCCATGTTTTGATGATCGTGCCGGATTCATCCGTCGACAGGACCCGGCTGCGATCATCGATGGAGAGAAACGAAATCGTATGGCTGCCGAGCGGAATGAGCTTGAACAGATCCATTCGGAGTGGATATGACCGCGTCGACCATTGTTCAGGCAGCCGGTTCCCGCCGAGCGGCTTGAAGCCCATGAGCGGAGAGGCGACTTTTTGAAAGGTGAGAGGGGATTTCAAATGGTTCCACAGGACGTCAGGGGAAATGGGCAGATTCGATTTCATGGAGATGATCATGGTTAAGGTTCCTCCTGGCTGGTCCGGATCAAGGATGAATGCTGCCGAGCCAAAATAAAGCGGGCCGCTGGAGCGGCTCGCTTTTTTGTCGATTCCATCTTCAAGAGCCGCTGCTCCGAGTTTACATGGCGAACCGGATCGTCGCAACCGACGCGGGCGGCAGCTTCACCGCAAACCCGGACTCAATCGGTTCGATGCTGTCGAGCGGCTTCAGGACGACCCGCCCGGGATCTGAAAACGTATTGGCGGCATGGATGGAGTCGCCGGCCAGAAGCTGTCCGCTGCATTCGTATCGAACGTTCGATCCGCGCAGCTCCAGCGCAATGTCCGCCGGCTTCTCCGGATGGAGGTTGTACAGGCTCACATGGATGACGCCGTCTTTGCGGGAAGCCGTTGCCCCGACCTGCGGCATCGCTGCCGAGTCCTGGCCTGCCGTATACGATCCGAACTCTCCATGCAAGGCGAGCGCTTCGGCATCCTGATGCACGGCGTATATCTGGAACGCATGATAAGTCGGCGTCAGCAGCAGGCGGTCGCCCTCGGTCAGGACGACAGCCTGCAGCACATTGACCATCTGGGCGATATTGGCCATCCGGACCCGGTCGCAATGCTTATGGAAGAGGTGAAAATGAATGGCGGCGACGAGAGCGTCCCTCATCGTATTCTGCTGGAAGAGAAAGCCGGGATTGCTTCCCGGCTCCGCATCGAACCAGTCGCCCCATTCATCGACGATGAGCCCGACCCGCTTTTGCGGATCGTACCGGTCCATGACGGTGCTGTGGCGCGTCAGAAGCTCATCCATATGGAAAGCCCTGACGAGAGTACGGGCGTATTCCTCGGCGCCGAACTCCGTTGCCGAGCCTTTCTCTTGCCACGTTCCCGGAACGGTGTAGTAATGCAGGCTGAGGCCGTCCATTTGTCCGGCGGCCTTCTGCATCAGCACCTCGGTCCAGCGGTAATCGTCGGAATTGGCTCCGCCGGCTATTTTGTACAGCTTGTTGTCCCCGTATTGGCGGCAGTACGTCTGATATTGGCGGTACAGATCGGCATAATGCTCCGGAAGCATATTGCCGCCGCAGCCCCAGTTCTCGTTGCCGACGCCGAAGTAGGCGAGCTTCCATGGCTTATCCCGGCCGTTCTGCCTGCGCAGATTGGCGAGAGGGGACTCGCCGTCGAACGTCATGTACTCCAGCCACTCCGACATTTCCTGTACCGTGCCGCTGCCGACATTGCCGCATATATAAGGCTCGGCTCCGATCAGCTCGCATAGGCGGAAAAACTCGTGCGTTCCGAAATGATTGTTCTCGACGACGCCGCCCCAGTGGGTGTTGATCATCTCCTTGCGCGACTCGCGGGGGCCGATGCCGTCCCGCCAATGGTATTCGTCGGCGAAGCAGCCTCCGGGCCACCTCAGCACCGGAATATGGAGCTTGCGCAGCGCTTCCAGAACATCGTTGCGGATTCCGTCCGTATTCGGGATGGGAGAGTCTTCTCCGACCCAGAGACCTTCATAGATGCAGCGCCCGAGATGCTCGGCAAAATGCCCGTATAGATTGCGGTTGATCGTACCCGTAGTCCAATCGGTATGTACGACGGCTTTCAACATGGTGATTCTCCTCTCAAATTTGAGCGTGCGCTTCTGCTTGAACGGCCAGTACCCAGCTTGCGCGCTTGCCGGCCGAAGGGTGCGGACAATGACTCGTCTTGAGCCTGGCGCGGATGGCAACGAGGCAGCCGCAGTGCATGCAAGTCGTCCCATAAGACAAGCTCTCGCATGAGCCGCACGCGGACAGCCGCTGTTCGTACAGAAATTCGGACACGCTGTCTTCGGGACGAATCTTGGCCAAGATTCTCGCTAGATGCGATTCCGGAACGGCGACGCTCTCGCGGCAGCCTTTGCACAAGCTTTCGCTGCCGGCTGCCCTATCGGCCTCCCGGGCGATGTTTCGGTCTCGGGTCTGCATGCTCTCCGACATGCTTCCAGCCTCCTTTTTGTATACGCTTTCTCTATCGTTCTGGTATGATTATATCGGTCTACAGCGGCTTTAAACCATCCATTATGATCTTCTAAAAACTGACCTATCGTGCTGAGAGAGGAGAATGTCAGCCTTGTTCCATCTGGTCAGCTGCGGATACCATTATGTACATCCAGGCGGGCTTGCCATCGATCGTCCCCGCGGCGCGGGCAACTTC
Organism: Paenibacillus sp. P22; assembly: GCF_000469945.2. Classification (NCBI taxonomy): domain Bacteria; kingdom Bacillati; phylum Bacillota; class Bacilli; order Caryophanales; family Paenibacillaceae; genus Paenibacillus; species Paenibacillus sp. P22. The sequence goes on from NZ_CBRA020000009.1 coordinate 92,366, forward strand.
GCGTTCGTCTTCTTCCGCAGCAAGTCGGAAGTCATCGTGGAAGGAGTCCGCACGATCGTCCCGTCCGGCACCCATATTTTGTTCCATCCCGAATCTTCCCATCGTTATGCCGGAATCGAACCGCCTTTCGTCAACGATTGGCTTCACTGCGAGGGCGCGGGAATGGAGGAATGGCTTCGGGATATCCACTACCCGATCAACCAGCCCGTAAAGGCGATCGATTCCCACCTCATCTCCAGATGCATCATCGAGCTGCAGAGGATCAGCAGCCATGGAGGACAGCTTGCAGCCTCCATACTGGATCTTGAACTCCGAAGCCTGTTCATGAAGATCTGCAATTCGAAGGGAGGCTGGACGCTTCCGGAAGGGCAGAACCATTACTACGGAGCATTTGTCGACTTGCGGAGCGAGCTCCATAATTCGCCTCAGATCCGAGTCTCCGTGGAAGAGCTCGCAGCGCGCGTCAATATGAGCAAATCGTACTTCCAGCATGTGTACAAGCAGTTTTTCGGGGTGTCGGTCATGGCCGACATCATCAGAGGTAGACTGGAGTATGCCCAGTATCTGCTCGTGAACAGCCGTCTGTCTGTAGCGGAGATATCGGTAATATGCGGATACGACAATGACACCCACTTCATGCGCCAGTTCAAGAAATTCATCGGCGTCACACCGAGGGGATACAGGGTGTCCAGTCTCGAAAAGAAGCCGTGACCGCTGCGGCGCTCCGCAACTGAATTCCGGCATAGCGGCTTACGCCTGCACTCCGCTCAGCGATCGCCGATCGTCCGATGCTTCCTGCGGAATTCCCGCGGCCGGCAGCCGGTATGCTTGGCGAAGGTGCGCACGAAGAAGGGGAAGGAGGCGAAGCCCGCTTCCTCGGCAATGGAGCCGACGGGCTCGTCGGTATGGATGAGGCGCAGCTTGGCCTGCTCGATCCGATACCGGGTCAGGTAGGACAGCGGGGTGCAGCCGAATACGCTGCGCATGCAGCGGGAGATGTGGTTCGGATGAAAGTGGACCGCCTGCGCCAAATCTCCATAGGAGATCGGCTCGCGGTAATGCTGGCGAAGATAGGAAGCCGCCTGCTCCGCTATCGCAAGACGAGGGTTCGCGGGCGGCTGCATAACGGCGCCTTGAAGCAGCGTCAGCAGCATGTCCTGGAATAAGTTCTGCTGCTTCAGACGGTCGAGCGCGGAAGGCTCGTCCAGCAGCTGGTTCAGCTGGCGCAGCAGGCTGTAGACGGAATCGGGCTGGACGATGCTGCCGAACCGGGGAAGCTGAAAGGCGAATTGATGGATGCGGATGAAAGGATCGTCAGTCGTCACGGCGTGCGGCTCCACACTTTCGGCCGTCTCGCTCCAGGCTCCGAGAGTATGCAGATGAACCCAGAAAAAATGCGTTTCAGTGCTGCAAGGCCTGTAGGAGCGGTGAGCGCGATCCGGCCTCAGCAGCAAGTATTGGCCGGCAGCCACATCGAACGAAGACTGCTCTTCGGCGACATAGAGGCAGCCCTTCGCGACGATGAGAAGGTCGAACACGCCGATGTCCCTCCGCGCGGGATGGCTGCGTCCAGGCATATACGAATCTTCGCCGCTGAAGATGTAATGAGGCAGCGGCGGCGCGACAAAACGTATTTCCGACATAACCGTCTCCTTCATGCAAAATCAATTTGTCCAAGTAAATGCTTATTATATCAGAGCTTGTTGCTTCCGCTAAAGTCCAGATCGGACAAATAGATGTTGTCTTTCGATCTTATCGGCATGCATCGGCCTATGCTATATTCCCCTGGTAATCCTACCGAAAGGGGAATCGGGAATGAGCTGGAACAGTTCGGCATACGAGGCGCTGCCGCTTGGCCGCGTTCTGCCGCTTGGCTGGATGAAGGATCAGCTGCGGCTGCAGGCGGACGGCCTGACGGGTCATTTGGAGGAGCATTGGGACGATGTCGGTCCCGGCAACGGCTGGATCGGAGGCTCGGGGGAAAGCTGGGAGCGCGGGCCCTATTACTTGGACGGGCTCGTACCGCTCGCCTATCTGCTTCAGGATGAGCGCCTGATCGCCAAGGCCCGGCGCTGGATCGAATGGTCGCTGGCCAGCCAGCGGGAGGACGGCTCCTTCGGCCCGGACCGGATACAGTCTGTCAACGAGGATATCGATAAAAGCCAGGATTGGTGGCATTACATGATCATGATGAAGGTCATGATCCAGTACGAGGAAGCGACCGGCGACAACCGCATCGTTCCTTTCCTCATCCGATTTTTCCGGTATATGCATATGAACATGCACCACCATCCGCTCAAGAACTGGGCCGTTCCGCGCGGAGCGGAGCTGACGCGTCCTGTTCGCGGAGCTTGGCGATGCGTCGGCCGTGAGAGGAGCCGCGCACTTGGCCGCAAGCGCCTTTTTGGACCGGGTCAAAGCCGGCAGGACCCAGCTTCTTTCCACCCATTGAGATTCGTGTCCGGCGAACATCGTCGTTCCCGATGATCAAGCCGCTGGTTTCCTGAAATTCCAACAATTTAAAGAGGCTGTTCCCTGCGTCGACGAGATGACGAAGGGAACAGCCTCTTTTTTTAGTGCCTTTACACCGGCTTGACGAACAGCGAGTAGAGCAGCACCACCAGGATGAGGAGAGGAGCGACGTAGCGCAGCGCGACCATCCACGCCCTGTACCAGAAGCCCGCAAGGCCGGCTTCTTCCCCGGCCCGCTTCCAGGCATAACCGGTGAACAAGGTGACGACGAGTCCCCCGATCGGCATGAGCAGATAGGCGGTGGAGAAGTCGAACCAGTCGAACACGGTTTTGCCGAAGATGAGGAAGCCGCTCAGGGAGCCCGTCACGGACAGCGCCGCCGGAATCCCAAGCACAAAGCAGACGGAAGCTACGATCGAGGCGGCCTTCCGGCGAGACCATTTCCACTGGGTCATGGCGAAGGCTACCGGCACTTCAAGGATGGATACGGCCGATGTCAGCGCCGCGATGGCCAGCAGGATGAAGAACAATCCACCGAAGAAGGCGCCGAACGGCATCTGCGAGAAAGCGGCCGGCAGCCCCGAGGCCGGCGGAGACAGCGGCGCACCGGTATCCGGCCTCGTGTTCAAGCTGGAGAAGGATCCCGCCATGGGCCGCATCGCTTACGTGCGCCTCTACGGCGGCACGCTCCGCAACCGGGATTCCGTCTACAACAAGACCCAGGACATCCAGGAGAAGATTACCCAGATTCGGATCGTCGACATGCGGAGGTCCGAAGACGCCGGCATTCTGGAGGCGGGCGACGTGGCGGCGGTGTACGGCCTCAGCCGGGCGCGCATCGGAGATATTCTGGGCACGGACGCGGACGTTCCGGGGAGCCTGCGGATGGCCGTGCCGCTGCTGACGGTGCAGGCGCGATGGAAGAACGAGGCCGACTATCCGAAGGTCGTGGCCGCTTTCCAGGAGCTGGCCGACGAGGACCCGCTGCTCGATCTCCAGTGGATTCCGGAGGATCGGGAGCTGCATCTGAAGGTCATGGGTCCGATTCAGATCGAAGTGCTGGCTTCCGTCGCCAAAAGCCGGTTTGGGCTCGATGTCTCCTTCGACCCGCCATCCGTCATCTACAAGGAGACGCCGGCGGCAGCCGGAGAAGGCTTTGTCGCTTATACGATGCCCAAGCCGTGCTGGGCGATTCTCCGGTTCCGCATCGAGCCGGCCCCGCGCGGCAGCGGCTTGCAGTATCGTTCCCTGGCCAAGCCGGAGCGGCTGCTCGGCAGCTATCAGAACGAGGTGGAGCGGCGCGTTCCCGAGGCGCTCCAGCAAGGGCTGCACGGCTGGGAAGTCACCGACCTCAACGTGACGCTGCTGGAAGGGGAGCATCATGTGTGGCATACGCATCCTCTGGACTTCGTGGTCGCCACACCCATGGGGATCATGGACGGCCTTGCCAATGTCGGGACCAAGCTGCTGGAGCCGCTGCTGAGCTTCCGCTTGTCCGTGCCGGAGGAGTTCGGCGGCAAGCTGATGAACGAGCTCATCGCGATGCGAGGGGAGTTCGAGCCGCCTGTGCTGAGCGGCGAGCGCATGGAGCTGGAAGGCTTGCTGCCGGTCGCCACCTCCCTGGACTTCCCGGCCCGGCTCGGGTCGCTGACCAAAGGCCGCGGCACGCTGTCGGCCTCCTTCTCGGGATACCGGGAGGCGCCGGCCGAGGTTCAGGCGGAGCGCAAGCGCCGCGGCGTGAATCCGCTGGATCAGTCCCGCTACATCCTCGCCGTTCGCAATGCGCTGTCGCAGCAGGGCTGACGGCTGCAGCCCGCTGTCGCGGACCGGAACGGAGAAGGCGGTTTCGGCAGGCGGCAGGGCGAGGCCGCCTGCTTTGCCGAAGCCTGAACGCGCGATAGCCGGAAAGAAGCGCGCAGGAAAGCCGGCCCAAGCCGATTTCTTCATTTTCCGCAAATTTACAAATCAAAGCTTTGCTATCTGCGATTAGGTGTGTTATACTTAACAAATCGTATATGAGACGTTAAGGGTCACGTATTTGAAGGGGCCGCTTTCGCTGCCTTTTCCGATGGGTGATCTTTTTAAGATCATACATGCAAATAAACATTTTGGAGGTAACACAAATGCAAACAGGTACAGTTAAATGGTTCAACGCAGAAAAAGGTTTCGGTTTCATCGAAGTTGAGGGCGGCGAAGACGTATTCGTACACTTCAGCGCTATCACTGGCGAAGGCTTCAAAACTCTTGACGAAGGCCAACGCGTTGAATTCAACGTTGTTCAAGGCCAACGCGGCCTGCAAGCTGCAGACGTAGTAAAAGTATACTAATCATCGCCAGCGCCCTGCTAGATGCAGGGCCTTTTTGTTAGATTCATAGAGGAGGAGGTAGTGTTTCCATGTACTATTCCCGAAAGAAGACGCAAGAAGAACTGCCCACCGAGATGACACCCGTCTGGACTTGTTCCAAAGACGGCTGCAATGGATGGATGCGGAAGGATTACGCTTTCGAGCAAGAGCCGGTCTGCTCCATCTGTTCTTCTCCGATGACCTCGGGCATGCGAGACCTACCCGTCCTTATGGAATCGACCAGCGCCCTGCAGGCGGCCAAGAAAAAAGCGGCTGCCAGCCAGCAGGAAACGTAGGGATTCGGCAGAGATGCCGCAAGGAGGAGACCCGATATCCGTCGGGTCTTTTTTTGCGTGAAGGAGACTGCCGCTTTGGAGGGACGGTCATGGACTTTCGTTTGGCGGAAAAGAAGGATTATGCGGCGGTGGCCGCATTGAACAAGCAAGTATTCGACTTTCATGCGGATGCCAGACCGGACCTGCATCGCAAGGTGGAAGGCCAGTTCACCCGGGCCGTCTACGAAGGATGGCTCAACGACGGGGCGATAGACGTCATGGTGCTGGCAGCCGACGGCGGGAGCCTGCTCGGATATGCCGCCCTCGAGTGGCAGGAGGCGCCGGACAGACCGGTGTTCCAGCCGAGGAAGACGGTGTTCGTCCGGGATCTGGTCGTGAACGAGGAACATCGCGGACTCGGACTCGGCTCCAGGCTGATGGAGCAGGTCATCCTCTATGCCCGCGCCAAGGGCGCCGATGCGGTCGATCTCAACGTCTTCGAGTGCAACCCTTCGGCTATCCGCTTCTATGAACGGCAGGGGTTCCGGACCAAGACCCGGATCATGGAGTTCATTCTGGACGAGCAGGAGAAGTGAATGAAGGTGCGGCAGCTTCCAGGATTTTTTTCGGAGGCTGTCTTTTTTTGCTTTCCTTGCTTCTTGCAATGGGCAACAGGCGGGCGGCGGGCATTGAACAAGCGATCCGAATCCACGATTGACACTGATCCCCATCTGGGATTACGATACCAGATAACTAATTCCAACTAAGCGCAGCGGAATATAAGAAAAAAGGGGCCGGTCAGATGAACATCGAGAACATCGAGGCGTTTGTTTATGTCCATCACTACGGCAGCTTCAACAAGGCTGCCGAAGCCTTGTACTTGTCGCAGCCTTCGGTGACGGCCCGCATCCAGACGCTTGAACGCGAGCTGGACAGCCGTCTCTTCGACCGCCAAGCGAAGCAGATCGCGCTGACCGATAAGGGGAAGCAGTTCCTTCCTTACGCGCAGCAGATTCTCCAGACGTTCCGCAAGGGCAAGCTCCATATCCAGCAGAGACGGGCGATGCCGGGAGAGCTGCGGATCGGGAGCACGGTGTCCGTGTCGAATTATTTGATTCCCGACTTGCTGCCGCTCCTGCAGGAACGGTTCCCCCGGCTGACGTTCAAGCTGACGACGGGCACATCCGACGAGCTGGCGGCCAAGCTGCTGGACAAGGAGCTGGATCTCGCCTTTGTCCGCAGGCTTGCCCATCCCTCCCTCCAATCCATTCCCCTATACGAGGATCCCATCAAGCTGTACGTGCATGAAGACCATCCCTTCGCCGGCAGAGGCATCATTCCGATCGAGGAGATCGGCTCGCAGAAGCTGATCTTCTTTGAATGCGGCTCGCTGGACTGGCAGCGGGTCCATCGCGTCTTCGAGAGCCTGGAGCATCCCCCCGACATCGTTTTCCAAGCCGATAATTCCGAGACGGCCAAAAAACTGGTCATGCACCGTGCCGGCATCTGTTTCCTGCCGGGCATCTGCGTTCGCCGCGAAGTCGGCGAAGGCCGCCTGATTCCCGTTGAAGTCAAGGAAATCGCAGGCATCTCCCTCCATACAAGCCTCATCGCCCCAGCCGGAGAGAACATCGAGATCGTGGAAGCGATCCGAGGGTTCCGTCCGCTGCTGGAGCTGTAGCCCCGCGCGTTAATGGAGCTGGAGCTGTAGCCCCGCCCGTTGCCGGCGCCGGAGCAAAAAGCCGGCTCAGCCGTGCGTTCCACGCCCGCAGCAATAGCCGGCTTCAGCCCTCTCCAGCCGTGAGTTCCTCGCGCCGCAAAATTCATGCGTTCCATCAACCGCACCCATTGGTCCGCAGACGGGGCCACAGCATTCGTCCGCTCCTTGCTCCGGGCGCCGAGGCCTGTCCTTCAGCAAGTCAGCATCGTCTTCGGCACTTTCTATCGACGAATAGATCTTCTCTATTAGCCGTCGCCGGCAGGCGATGGTACAGTGGAACAAACACAATCCTTACTAAATGCATGGGAATTATCAATTATTAATGTGCCGGACAGGAGGAGAAGTCCATGGGGGAAATATTCCGCAAAGCCGTCAAGCGGGACGCCGAGCGTCTCCAGGAGGTCGTTTACGGAGCTTATGCGCAGATTCGCGAGCTCGAGCTCCGCTGGCCTGCCGCGCATGCGGATGTGGAGCTGATCGAGGCCAACATCGAGGCCAATGACTGTTACGTGCTGGAGCTCGACGGAGTGATCGCCGCGACGATCACGCTGAACAGAGAGCCTTTGCCGCAATCGTTCGGGAGGCTTCCGTTCCTGAAATGGTTCGCGGCGGCTCCTGAATTCCAGGGTACGGGGCTGGGAGGCAGACTGCTGGATTGGGTGGAAAATCAGGTCATACGCGATGGGCTGCACGAGCCGGCCGTGACGCTGGCGACCGCCGAGAAGCACCCGTGGCTGCTCTCCATGTACGAGCGCAGAGGCTACAAGCGGTTTCAGGCGTTCGATTCCGGCAACGGCGACGGCACGATGCATCTGCTCCGCAAGGAAGTCGGGTCCGCCTTCGAGCCTGTCTGAGCTGCACGCAGATCGTCGCTGGATGACAGACGTGGAGACCGGCTGTTTCAGCTTGATTCGCCTTCAAGCCGATATGCCCGAAGCCATTTTGATTTTGATTTCGATTGTCGATAAGGGGGATTTTTCATGAAAAAGAAAACGGCCGGCGTATCCGCCGCCATCCTGCTGACGCTGCTGCTGGCGGCATGCGGAGCCAAAGAAAACGGTGAGGAGGGGGTCAAGGCCGCTTCCGCAGGCCAGGAGACTTCCGCGCCGGTGAAGAAGATCATCGTCGGCACGGGAACGCAGTTCCCGAAAGTATGCTTTATCGATGAAAACGGCAAGCTGACCGGCTTCGACGTGGAGCTGGTGCGCGAGATCGACAAGCGGCTGCCCCAGTATGAGTTCGAGTTCCAGACGATGGAGTTCAAGAGCATCCTGCTGAGCCTGGACGCGAAGAAAATCGATTTTGCCGCCCATGAATTCGAGAAGAATCCGGAGCGGGAAGAAAAATATCTGTTCAATAAGGTGCCTTACGCCCACTGGCGCAACAAGATCATCGTCGCCAAGGACAACAACGACCCCATCGAGTCGCTCGACGACCTGAAGGGCAAGAAGTTCATTACCGGCGCGACAAGCGCGGAAGCCCAGATCCTGCTCAACTACAACAAGGAGCATGGCGACGCGCTCAAGATCGTCTACTCCAGCGGAGCGGCCAACGATACCGTGAGCCAGATCACGACGGGCCGCGTGGACGCGGCTGTCGGAGCGGACTTCTCCCTGTCGCTCATCGATCCGCAGCGCAAGCTCAAGACGGTGGGCAAACCGCTCAGCGAAGCCGATATCCTGTTCGTCTTCCGCAAGGGCGAGCCCGAGTCGCAGAAGCTGTCCGACGACATCGACAAGGCGCTGGAGGAAGTGAAGGCCGACGGAACGCTGGCCAAGCTCAGCGAGCAATGGCTCGGAGGCGACTTTACGGAGGACAGCGCGAGCAAGTAAGCCATCGCGCGGAGAGGAGGGGATGGGAATGGGCGGCTTGCCGTTTGAATTCTTCTACGTGCTGAAATTTATTCCGAAGCTGGCATCGACGCTGAACGTGACTCTGCTCATCGTGGGCGGCTCGCTTCTGACGGGCCTGCTGGCGGGCCTGCTCGCCGCGCTGCCCCGCCTGTACCGCATTCCGGTGCTGGAGCAGCTGTCCAAGGCGTATGCCTCGTTCTTCCGGGGGACGCCGATTCTCATCCAGCTGTTCCTCTTCTATTATGGGCTGCCGGAGGTGCTGAAGTGGATCGGCATCGACGTCTCTAAAACGCCTGTGCTCGTCTTCGTCATCCTGACCTACGGCCTCCATACCGGGGCTTACGTCTCGGAGACGATCCGGGCTTCCATCCTGGCGGTGGACCGGGGGCAGGTGGAGGCGGCGTACTCGATCGGCATGCGGGGCCATCAGGCGTTCGCGAGAATCGTGGCGCCGCAGGCGCTAGCGATCGCCGTGCCGGTGTTTTCCAATATGATTCTGGCGCTGCTCAAGGACACGTCGCTCGCCTTCACGCTCGGCGTCATGGAAATGACCGGCAAGGCGCAGACGCTCGCTTCGCTCACGCAGCATTTCTTCGAGGCGTATCTGGCGCTGGCCTTCGTTTATTTCGTCCTTGCTTTCGTGCTGGAAAAGCTGCTGCTGCACGGCGAGAAGAGGCTGCTCCGGCATGAGCGCGGCTCCGAAGCGGCCGCAAGCAAATTCCGCCTGCGGAGGCGGGTCTCGCTCAGGCAGCTGGCGGCGGAGCTGAAGGGAGGCACGCCCTCATGAACCTGGATCCCTCCTTTATCTGGACCGCTTTTCTCGAGCTGCTGCCGGCTGTGCCGACAACGCTCATCCTGACGCTCGTATCCGTCGTCTGCGGACTGTCGGCAGGAACCGCGCTCGCTCTGCTCCGCTATTTTCGCGTTCCCGTTCTGGGCCGGCTGGCGGCCGGCTATGTGACGGTCATTCGCGGCACGCCGATGCTCACGCATCTGCTGCTCATCTACGCGGGGCTGCCGCTTCTGATCGACGGGCTGTCGCAGCAGTACGGCTGGGGATGGAATTCGGCCCAAATTCCGATGATCGGCTTCGCGTTCCTGTCCTTCTCGGTGACCGCTTCCGCTTACGGCTCGGAGGTGATCCGCTCCGGCCTCCTGTCCGTGAACCGCGGCCAGCTGGAAGCGGCGCTGTCGGTAGGCATGACGACGGCGCAGGCGCTGCGGCGGATCGTGTTCCCGCAGGCGCTGGCGGCAAGCGTGCCGAACTTGTCCAACTTCGTCATCGGCATGATGCATGCCTCGACGCTCGCGTTTGTCGTGTCGGTCGTCGACATCAATGCGCAAGCGGAAATCGTCGCCTCGACGAACTGGAAGTTCTTCGAAGCCTTCCTCGCGGCGGCGGCCATCTTCTGGGGGCTGACCATCGTGCTGGAGAGGATATCCGCGCTGGTCGAGCGGCGGATCAATCTGTACAACCGGGGAGGCGTCGCATGATCAAGCTGAAGGGAATCAAGCTGTCGTTCGGCCGGCATGAGGTGCTGAAGGGCATCGACCTGCAGGTGGAAAAGGGCGAGGTGGTCGCGATACTGGGGCCGAGCGGCTCGGGCAAGACGACGCTGCTCCGCTGCCTGAACTATCTCGAGAAACCGGGCGAGGGCAGCATCCATATCGCCGGCTTCTCGACCGACTTCCGATCGATCAGCCGCAAGGATATTCACGAGCTGCGCCGGAAGACAGCGATGGTATTCCAGCAATACAACCTGTTCCGGCATAAGACCGCGCTGGAGAACGTAATGGAAGGGCTGCTGGTCGCCCGCAAGCTTCCGAAGGCGGAAGCCCGCGAGCGCAGCATCCGGCTGCTGGAGAAGGTCGGGCTCGGCGAGAAGCTGGACGCCTACCCGAGCCAGCTGTCCGGAGGCCAGCAGCAGCGGGTCGGCATCGCCAGGGCGCTGGCGCTGGAGCCGGAGGTCATCCTGTTCGACGAGCCGACCTCGGCGCTCGATCCCGAGCTCGTCGGGGAGGTGCTGGCGGTCATCCGGCGCATCGCCAGGGAAGGCATCACGATGATCGTCGTGACGCATGAGATGGGTTTCGCCCAGGACGTGGCGAACCATGTCGTGTTCATGGACGGCGGCGTCATCGTCGAGGAAGGACCTCCGGTGGAGCTGTTCCGCAATCCGAAGGAAGAGCGCACGCGCCAGTTCCTGAAGCGGATCACGCCGGAGGCCAGCTATACGATTTAGCCGTGCAGATCTGAGGCGTGGGCATGCAAGGCGGGGAACTGGAACGAGAGAACAAAATAGAAAGCAAGATAGAGAGCAAGATAGAGAGCAAGAAGAGGGTCTGAGAGCAAGAAAAAGCAAGCAGAAAGCAAGGCAGAGAAAACAAAGAGTTAGAGAAAAGGGCAGAAAGCAAGGAAAAGACCAAGGCAGAGAGCAAAGCAGAGAGCAAGGCAGAAAGCAAGGAAAAGAGCAAAGCAGAGTGCAAGGCAGAGAGCAAAGCAGAGTGCAAGGCAGAGAGCAAAGCAGAGAGCAAGGCAGAGAGCAAAGCAGAGAGCAAGGCAGAGAGCAAGCAAGAGAGAGTAGGGAGGGAGCAGCATGTCCTTTGCGGTAAGCGTTTTGGATCAGAGTCCAATCTATCCCGGCGATACGCCGGAGCAAGCGCTGGCCCGTACAATCCGGCTCGCGCAGAAGGCGGAGCAGCTCGGCTTCCGCCGGTTCTGGGTATCCGAGCACCATGACACCGAGCATTTGGCGGGCTCCTCGCCCGAGGTGCTGATCTCGCATCTGCTGGCCCGGACGGAGTCGATCCGGATCGGATCGGGCGGCATCATGATTCAGCATTACAGCCCGTACAAGGTGGCGGAGAGCTTCCACGTCCTGGCCGCGCTGGCCCCGGGCCGGGTCGATCTTGGAGTAGGCAGGGCGCCCGGCGGCCTGCCGCGCAGCACGCAGGCGCTGCAAAAGCATGCCGCGGCGGAGCAGCCGACGCTGACGGAGAAGATCGAGGAGCTGGCGGCTTATGTCGGGGGAACCCCGCTGCCCGAGGATCATGCCCAGGCGGGGCTGAGGGCGACTCCCATCCCGGCCGTCGCGCCGAAGGTATACGTGCTCGGCGCTACCGTTGCGAGCGCCCGCTCTGCGGCGCTGCTCGGCTTGCCGTACGTCTTCTCGCTCTTCATCGGGGCCGATGAAGAGGCGGCCGTACAGGCTTTGCGGGAGTATAGAGAGAATTTCGACGCTTCCGGCGGCGGCGTCCCGGAGGGCTTGCTCGCTGTAGCCGCCATCGCGGCAGAGACGGATGAGGAGGCGCTGGCGCAGCTGCCGTCGCAGAAGGTGGTCAAGGTGCATCTGGCGAGCGGGAAGACAGTAACTCTGGGTACGCTGGAGCAGGCCGAGGAGTACGGCCGCACTTCCGGCGAGTCCTACCGGATCGAGGAAAAGGAGCCCGTCATTGTTGCGGGATCCAAGGAGACGGTGCGGACCAGGCTGGAGACGCTGCGGGCTGCGGCGGGCATCGAGGAGTTCATCGTGACGACGAACGTGCCGGACTTCGGCAAGCGGATCCGCTCGTACGAGCTGCTGGCCGAGCTCGCTGCGGAAGCTGCCGTCCAGGAGACGGAGGCAGACAGCGAAGCGGCTGTCGGCAGCCTGTCGGAATAGATGGGAATCAAGAGGCCGACAGACCGATCAGGCTCAGTTCCAGGGGAGGAGTGGCAATCGTGATTCAACCTGCTTCCGACAAGTTCAAGGACAGGGCGGCGGAGCTGGAGGAAGAACTGGTGGCAATCCGCAGGGAGCTCCACCGGCACCCCGAGCTGTCGCATGAGGAGGTCGAGACGACCCGCCGCATCCGGGGATGGCTGCAGGCCGCAGGCATCCGGATCGCGGACGAATATCCGCTGCGCACCGGTCTCATCGCGGAGATCGGCGGTCTGCGGGAGGGGCCGGTCGTGGCTGTGCGGGCGGATATCGATGCGCTGCCGATCCAGGAGGAGACGGGATTGCCGTACGCTTCCGAGCATCCGGGCAAAATGCATGCCTGCGGCCATGACTTCCATACGGCGGCAGCGATCGGGGCGGCGCTTCTGCTCAAGGAGCGGGAAGCGGAACTTCCCGGTACGGTCCGCCTGCTGTTCCAGCCGGCGGAGGAGAAGGCGACAGGCGCCGGCAAGGTCATCGCGAGCGGAGCGCTGAGTAATGTATCCGCCGTGGTGGGGCTGCACAACAAGCCCGATCTGCCCGTCGGCACCGTCGGCATCAAGAACGGTCCGCTCATGGCGGCGGCCGACGGCTTCGTCGTCGAGGTAGCGGGCCGCGGCTCCCATGCGGCCGTGCCCGAGGCCGGGATCGATCCCATCGTAGCCGCTGCGCATATCGTGACGGCGCTGCAGACGGTCGCCAGCCGCAATGTAGGAGCGCTGCAGAGCGCCGTCGTCAGCGTGACGAAGCTGCACAGCGGAACGTCGTGGAACCTCATTCCCGACAAAGCGGTGCTCGACGGCACGGTCCGCACCTTCGACGAGGAGGTGCGGAAGCGGGTGCTGCGCCGGTTCCGGGAAGTGGCGGAGGGCGTGGCGTCGGCGCTCGGAGCCGAGGCGTCGGTCCGGTGGGTCGAGGGGCCGCCTCCGGTGAACAACGATGCGGAGCTGGCAAAGCTGGCGGAAGCGTCGGCCCAGGCTTTGGGGCTGGCGGCGATCGAGCCGAGTCCATCTCCGGCCGGCGAGGATTTCGCCTTTTACCAGAAGGAAGTGCCCGGCTTGTTCGCCTTCTTCGGCACCTCCGGACCGCAGGAATGGCATCATCCCGCCTTCGATCTCGATGAGCGCGCGCTGCCTCTGGCGGCGGCCTTCCTCGCAGAGCTGGCGGAGCGGGTGCTGCGGCACAAAGGTCAGGAGCAGAAGGGGCGGGAATAGGGTCATGAGCAGCAGCAGGCGGAGGCAGGAAGCCAGCCGTCGCTTGTCATATAGGCAAGAGCCGAAAGCGCGCACAGACGCCGAGGCGGCAGCCCCGGGGCAGCAGGAGCGCTCGGCTGCGGGCTGCGAGCAGAAGGAACCAACCATGAATGTTCAGAGGAGGAATCGTCTTGAGCGTGAGTCAAATCGATCTGCAGGCATTCCTGCAGACGCATGAGCAGCTGCAGCGAGCTATCGAGGGATTGAGCGAAGAGCAGCTTCAGATCCGTGAAGCTCCGGGCAAATGGAGCATAACCGAGGTGTTGGCGCATTTGGCGGATCACAGCATTGTCGTCTCCTTCCGAATCCGCGACATCCTTGCGGATACCGAAGCAAGGCTGCCGGCCTTCGATCAGGACCGCTGGGTATCGGGGCAGAAGTCCAATCAAGGCCGGGCGGAAGACATCCTGGCTGTCTTCAAATCGCTGCTGCAGTTCAACAGCCTGCTGCTGAGCCGCTTGGACGAAGCGGGCCTCGCCAAGACAGGCGTTAATTTCAAGGGAGAGACGGTTCGGATTCCGGATATCGTCCGGGGATTCGTCCGCCATGTGCAGGGCCATCTGGGCCAGATCGAGCGAATCAAGCAGACGGCTCAGTCCGTTCACTGACAAGGAGGGGTATAGAGATGGCCAAACGAAGGCAATTAAGGCTGGGAGCGATGCTTCACGGCGTCGGCAGCAGCACTTCCCTGTGGCGGCATCCCGACATCAAGCCGGATGCGAGCACCAATTTTCCGCTGTACAAGGAATGGACCCGCAAGGCGGAGGAAGGGAAGTTCGACCTGGTGTTCGTGGCGGACGGCCTTTACATCAATGAAAAGTCGATACCGCATTTCCTCGACCGCTTCGAGCCGATTACGATTCTGAGCGCACTGGCAGCGGTGAGCACCCATATTGGGCTCGTCGGCACTCTGTCCACCTCGTACAGCGAGCCGTTCACGGTAGCGAGGCAGTTCGCCTCCATCGACAAGATCAGCGACGGCCGTGCGGGCTGGAACATTGTCACCTCTCCTTTGGAGGGCTCGGCTTCCAACTTCAGCAAGAAGGAGCATCCCGATCACGACAAGAGATACCGCATCGCGACGGAGTATCTGCAAGTGACGCGCGGCTTGTGGGATTCCTGGGAGGACGACGCCTTCGTGCGCGACAAGGAGTCGGGCGTTTTCTTCGATCCGGACAAAATGCATGCCTTGAATCACGAGGGCGAGTTCTTCTCCGTCAAAGGTCCGCTCAACATCTCGCGCTCCCGTCAAGGGCATCCCGTCATCTTCCAGGCCGGAGCGTCCGAGGTGGGGCGCGATTATGCGGCCAAGGAAGCCGACGCGATCTTCGCCGGACATGAAACGCTGGAGGAGGCAGCGTCCTTCTATGCGGACATCAAGCGCCGTGCGGCCGCCTTCGGCCGCAATCCCGACGACGTGCTCATTTTTCCGGGCATCGGACCGATCATCGGGAAAACGGAGGAGGAGGCCGAGCGCAAATACCGGGAGACGGCGGCGCTTGTCTCGACCGAGAACGCGCTGCTCTATCTGGGCCGCTTCTTCGAGCATCACGACTTCTCGCAGTACGATCCCGATGCGCCGTTCCCCGAGCTGGGGGATCTCGGCAAGAACAGCTTCCAGAGCACGACCGACCGCATCAAGAAGACGGCCCGGGAGCAGGGACTGACGCTGCGCGAGGCCGCTCTGCAGGTGGCGACGCCTCGTCCTCTCTTCATCGGAACGGCCGAGCAGGTGGCGGACCGGGTGCAGGAATGGTTCGAGGGCGGCGGAGCGGACGGCTTCATGATCGGCAGCGGCGTCCCGAACGCGCTGGAGGACTTCATCGACGAGGTCGTGCCGATTTTGCAGGCCCGCGGCTTGTTCCGCATCGAGTACGAAGCGGATACGCTGCGGGGCAATCTGGGCCTGCCGGTGCCTGCGAACCGTTATGCGGCGCGGAGGACAGGGCAGGAGAAGGAGACGGTGCAGAAAGGCTGAGGCGGGGTAGGCTTCTTCAATGGAAAGCGGAGAGATCATGCGAGTCGGTGAAGGAAGACTTTCTTTCCCGATTCGACGGATTGGAGCGGGGGTTTTCCCCGTCTGGAGGCGTCATGCGGCTTGCACAGCGTTTGGCTCCTCTATTTTTTTGCAGGGAAGCGTTGTCCGGCTGGCGGGAAAGATCCCCATGGACATACTGGGCTCATCATGGTAAAAAAAGAGAGCGTGATTGGTTTGGTCGCTGGACGTCCCTGAGGATGAATGAATTTTCGCAGAACGCGGCTAAAATAAGAATTGTAAATTCCGAGTATTCCGATATATAATCTTCCTAACATCGAGCTGACAAGCTCTTAATTAGGGGGAGAAAAGCATGGCTTTTTCCAAACGAAATCCGATCGAGACGGTCGTAGCGATCGGAATCGGCTCCGCGCTGTTCACCATTCTGGGCCGATTCGGATCGATTCCGACCTGGATTCCGGACACCAACGTGGAGACGACCTATGCGCTGCTCGCTCTGTTCGCCGTCCTGTACGGACCGCTGGCGGGGGTGCTGATCGGCTTCATCGGACACACGCTCAAGGATCTTACCTACGGCACGCCATGGTTCAGCTGGATCATCGCATCCGCTGCCGTGGGCCTCATCATCGGCCTGGCTTCAGGCAAGGTTAGAGCGGTAATTGACGACGGGGACTTCAGCTTCAAGACGATCATTCGCTTCAATCTCTATCAGATCGCAGCCAATGCCGTCGCCTGGTTCGTGATTGCACCGTCGCTGGACATCCTCATCTACGCCGAGCCGGCGAACAAGGTATACACGCAAGGACTGGTAGCCGGGGCATCCAATATGGTGACGGTAGCCATCCTCGGCACCCTCCTTCTGGCCGCCTACGGCAGAACCCGCGTCAAGAAAGGCAGCCTGACCCGGGAAGCGTAATTTGCGGCGCTGGACCGCGGTTGTGGAACGCATGCTTTCCATATTTGCTCCATGGGATTTTCCAGCATGCTCCGAAGCCGGCGCCAAGCAGCCGGCTTTTCTTCATATACAGGGCCGAGGCTCTAGCAGAAAGAGGTCGATCAACATGGGAGACAACCGCAGGCCGGCGGCCGAATTCAAAGGATTCTCGTTTCAATACCGCGCCCAGAGCGAGCCGACCTTGCACGATATCGATCTGGTTATCCATGAAGGCGAAAAGGTGCTCATCGTCGGTCCGTCCGGGTCAGGCAAAAGCACGCTCGCACACTGCATCAACGGGCTTGTCCCCCATTTCCACGCCGGAGAAATGGAAGGGGAGGCTCTCATTGGCGGGGAGAATCTGGCCGAGCTGGATATTTTCGCGCTGTCGCGCAAGGTCGGCACGGTGCTGCAGGATCCCGACGGGCAGTTTGTCGGCATGACCGTGGCCGAGGACATCGCGTTCACTCTGGAGAACGACGGCATGCCGCAAGCCGAGATGAAGGCCAAGGTAGCGGCTGCTGCCCGCAGCGTAGGCATGGAAGGACATCTGGAGTCATCTCCGCAGTCGCTGTCCGGCGGACAGAAGCAGCGCACCTCGATGGCCGGCGTTCTCGTCGGGGAGGCGGGCATCCTGCTCTTCGACGAGCCGCTGGCCAGCCTCGATCCCGAAGCGGGAAGGCTCGCGGTGGAAATGATCGACGATATCCACCGGCAGACGGGCTGCACCGTCATCATCGTCGAGCATCGCTTGGAGGAAGTTCTGCATCGCAGCGTGGACCGGATCATCGTCATGGGAGAAGGACGGATTGTCGCGGATCTTAGCCCGGAGGAGCTGCTCAGCTCCTCGACGCTGCGCGAGCTGGGGCTGCGCGAGCCGCTTTACCTGACGGCGCTGAGATACGCTGGATGCCCTATCGGTCCGGAGCTGAAGCCGGCCAGCATCGAGACCGTCTCGCTGGAGAGCGGAGGAGCGGATCAGCTGCGCGCGTGGCACGAGGCGGCGGAGGCCGCGCAGCCTCTCTTGGCGCGGGAGCCGGTGCTGGAGCTGGAAGGCATCTCCTATGCCTACGATGCCGGCAAGGAGGTGCTGTCCGGCCTGTCGCTCTCGATCGGAGAGGGCGAGCTGGTCGGCATCGTCGGCCGCAACGGAGCCGGCAAGTCGACCCTTTCGAGGCTGATCTGCGGTTTCGGACGTCCGACCGCGGGACGGATTCTTTATCGGGGCCGGGATATCGCAGGGGATACGATCAAGGAGCGCTCGGAGCGGATCGGCTACGTGATGCAGAACCCCAACCATATGATCTCCAAGCATCTCATCTATGACGAAGTCGCGCTTGGCCTGCAGCTGCGAGGGGCCGGCGAAGAGGAGATCCGCGAACGCGTGCTGGAGACATTGAAGATCTGCGGCTTGCATCCCTTCCGCAGCTGGCCGATCTCGGCGCTCAGCTACGGGCAGAAGAAGCGGGTCACGATCGCGTCCATCCTCGTCCTGGATCCGGAGGTCATCATCCTGGACGAGCCGACGGCGGGGCAGGACTTCCGCCATTACAACGAGATGATGGAATTCCTGCTGGAGCTGAACCGCCGGGGCAAAAGCATCGTCGTCATCACGCATGACATGCATCTGCTGCTGGAGTATGCGGAGCGGACGCTGGTCATCGGCGAGGGCCGTGTGCTCGCCGACGCGCTGCCGGCGGATGTGCTGACGGATGCCGCTCTCGTGGAGGAGGCGAGTCTCCGGGAGACTTCGCTCCAGCGGCTGGCGGCACGCGCAGGCATCGGGGATCCGAGGGAATTCGTGCGGCGCTTCATCGTCCGCGACAGGGAGGCGAGACGCTCATGAAAGCCAGGATGATCGCTTACCGCCATCAGGATTCGCCGATCCACCGTCTTGGCGGGGCCGCCAAGCTGGCGTTCTTCGCCATCTGGTCGGTGACGGCGATGATGACGTACGACACGAGGGCGCTGGGGTTCATGCTCGCGATTGCGGTCGCCGCCTTTGCCGTGTCCAAGGTCAAGTTCGCCGACTACAGCTTCGTGCTCTATCTGATCCTGTTTTTCTTCCTGCTGAACCATATCGCCATCTTCCTGTTCTCACCGCTGGAGGGCGTCAAGATCTACGGCACCCGCCACGACCTGCTGCATCTGGCCGGACGGTACTGGGTCACGGAGGAGCAGCTGTTCTACCAGTTCAATATCGCCCTCAAATATATGACCGTGATTCCGATGGCGCTGCTGTTCATCCTGACGACCCACCCCGGCGAGTTCGCCTCCAGCCTGAACCGGATCGGCATCAGCTACCGCATCGCCTATTCCGTCAGCATCGCCCTTCGTTACATTCCGGACATCCAGCGGGATTTCCAGAACATCTCGCACTCGGCGCAGGCTCGCGGCATCGATATTTCCCGCAAGGAGAAGCTGCTCAAGAGGCTGAAAAACGTCGTCGGCATCCTCATGCCGCTGATTCTGACGAGCGTGCAGCGGATCGAGACCGTGAGCGCCGCGATGGAGCTGAGGGGCTTCGGGCGGGGGGCGCGGCCGCACCTGGTACAATGCCCGTCCCTTCCGGACGGGCGATTACGCGGCTGTGGCGCTGGTCGTCGCCATCGCTGCCGTAACGGCCTGGCTGACCTTCCGCGACGGCTCACGGTTCTACAACCCGTTTCGCTAACAGGAACCCCGGCCCGGAGGCCGGGGTTTTGGCGTTTGTAGTTGAGCGCGCCTTTTTCGAGGGGACATTGGCCCTGCGGTTTGAGAAGAAAGGACGCGAGGTCGAGGGGCGAGGCTCGGGAGAGGATGATATACTGGAACGGATTGGTCATTCGGCCCGTGTTCACTTGGGCCTTTCGGGGAAGGTGTTCGGCATGAAGGGGTACTTGTTTCTGGCTGCGGCCATCGTCAGCGAAATCTTCGGGACGTCCATGCTCAAGGCATCCAGCGGCTTCAGCAGACTGTGGCCGAGCCTCGGCACGGTGGCCGGATTCGGCATCGCGTTCTACTGCTTGTCGCTCGCTCTGCAGCATATTCCGCTCGGGATCGCATACGCGATCTGGTCCGGCGTCGGGACCGTCATCACGGCCGCCATCGGCATCATCGTGTTCAAGGAAACGGCGAGCATGACGACCGCGATCGGCATCGCGCTCATCGTCGCCGGCGTTGTCGTGCTGAATTTGAAGGGTGCTGCACACTGAGGTTATTGGCGATGCCGAGGTTCCGGATATGAATGCGAGTCATGGTTCCGGTAGATAGAATTGGGAAAGGACGAAGGCTTCGCAGTTGCACATAAAGGATTTGAAACCGACAGGGTCCGCAGTTGCATGCAGAGGATTTGAAACGGACGGGGTCCGCAGTTGCACGCAGGAGTTGAAACCGACAGGGTCCGCAGTTGCACACGGAGGAGTTGAACGGACGGGGTCTGCAGTTGCACACGGAGGATTTGAACGGACGGGGTCTGCAGTTGCACGCAGAGGAGTCGAAAAGGACGAAGGCTCCATAAACTGACCGAGGTTTCGTGTCAGTCATAAGATCGTATCGGACTAGGATCGAGTCGGCCATGAAATCGTATCGGACATACGATCCGTTATTTTTGGCGAAATCGCCAATCCGAGCACTTATCGGACATAGGATCCGTTATTTGAGGTAAAAAGCCTGTTTTCAGGGGGTAATCATCCAAATAAGGAATCCTATGTCCGTTAAATTTTTTTGAATGGGTAAATTCGTGCAAATAGCGGATCGTATGTCCGATAACTGGCAGCAAGGCATCTAGTCCACCTTTTTCTGGCGTGTCTTGTATGCCGAATACCTCATATTACTGCTACAACGCCTTAAAGACCCACAAACCCTCAAAATCCAAAGGTTTAATAACTATTAAAGTTCCCCAAACCCCAAACCCCAAACCCCAAACCCCACAAACCGGCAAACCCAAAGGTTTCATAACCATTAAAGTTCTACAACCCCTGCAACCCCCTCCAACCTCAAAGCAGCCGCACCCGCGCCAAAACATCACCCATAGAGGTGCGACATCCATGAAACAATCGGATAACGGCCTCGCAATGGGAAGGACTATACACCAATGTGCACAGGATGCGAAGGGTGCAGCGTCGACCTATGTCCTGGTGAAAATGCATCTTCGCTATTGAGAGGAGTCTTTCTTTTTCCTGAATCTCCCTTTCCCGCAACAATTGCTTGAGCGGTGGTTATGATATTTAGTATTCGTTATATCCCGGGCTTGCGCGCTGGGGTATCGTTAAGCATGCCGAAGGGCAGCAAGGGGGAAGCAGCATGAAATACGGGCGAAAAGCGGCCCGGACAGGCCTGCTGGCGGCAATGGCGCTGCTCGCCGGCTGCGCGGGACCAGGGTCCGGCGGAGAAGGCGGAGCGGGGCCGGACAAGCCGTTTCAAGGCAAAACCCTCGTGTTCGCGGCGGCAAACCATCCCTGGGCGGATGCGATCAAGCCGCTCCTGCCTGAATTCGAGGCGGAGACGGGCATGAACGTCATCGTCCAAAGTTACTTTGAAGATCAGCTTACTCAGAAGCTTATCCTGCAGCTGACGAGCGGCACGGGCACGCCGGATGTGTTCATGTACCGGCCGCTGCAGGAAGGTCGGATGTTCGACCGCAACGGCTGGCTGGAGCATCTGGACGGCTATGTGAAGCAGGACTCCGCGTACGACTGGAGCGATTTCTCGCCCCAGGCGGTCCGCTCCGCTACGGTGGACGGTCGTCTGGCGGGCATTCCGGTCGTTACGGAGCAGGGCGTGCTTTATTATCGCAAGGATCTGCTCCGGCAGGCCGGAATTCCGGTGCCGAAGACGCTTCAAGAGCTGGCCGAGGCGGCACGGAGGCTCCATGATCCGGCAAGCGGCATCTATGGCTTCGTCTCTCGGGGCCAGCGCTCGCCGCTCGTGACGCAGGTTTCGTCGTTTCTTTATTCCGAAGGAGGAGACTTCACCGAAGGCGGCAAGGCCGCCATCAATTCGCCCGAGGCGATCCGGGCGTTCAAGCTGTACGGAGGGCTGCTCCGGGATTACGGTCCCCCGGATGTCATCAATATGTCCTGGCCGCAGGCGATCGCGTTTTTCGCAGAAGGCAAAGCGGCCTTTTACACGGATGCGACATCCATCTACCACAGCGTGACGGACCCCGGACGCTCCAAGGTGGCGGACAAGGTCGGCTTCGCGCCGTTCCCCGCGGGCTCGGGAGGCTCCCGGACCTACAGCATCACCTCGTGGGGCATGGCGATGAACCCCCGGACCGCCGACAAGGACGCGGCGTGGGCGTTCATCCGCTGGGCGACCAGCAAGGAGAACGTCCTGGCCGCTCAGGCGCTGGGCAATACCGGCGCCCGCAAGTCCGTATGGAGCCTGCCGGAAGGCACGGCGGCGTTTCCGCCGGAGCTGGCGGCTGTGATTCGCGGCTACGGAGATACCGGCATCGACCATGACCGTCCGGTGGCGGTCCATGTAGCCGAAGCGCGGGAGGCGGTAGGGGAAATCGTGCAGCGGGTGATGACGGGCTACCCGGACATCAAGGAGAAGGCGGATGAGCAGAATGCGGTTCTTCAATCGATTCTGGATCGCGAATAACCGCGGCGCCGGCCGGCGCCGGGTGTCCCTGTTCACCAAGGTAGTCGCCGTGCTGGCGCTGCTGCTGCTTCCGGTCCTGCTGCTGTACAGCTATTCCAACCGTCAGGCGGAAAAGGTCGTGGAGGAGCAGCTGCGCTCCTCCAACCTCAGCGAGCTCGGCTTCTTCGCGAACCGGATGGACAACGTCATGGAGAGCCTGTCGCTGTTTCCGGTCATCCTCAGCTACGACCCCCATATCCGCGACTATGTCGCCGGCGAGGGGGAGGCGCAGATCAACCCGCTGAAGGCGCAATCGCGGATTCGGGAGAAGCTCAGCCTGCAAAGCGCTTCCGGCAGCTGGACGAACGACCTGTCGATCGCTCTGCCGCGGCAGAGCTCGGTGCTGAGCTCGAACATCTACGTCAACGGAGCGGACGCCTGGGGCTGGGACAAGCCCATCCGCAAGGAATGGACGTACGAGGAGGATCTGTCGCGGGGCAACCCGGCGGGAACGTTCCTCCGCGAGACGGCCGAGCCTGCGGACGCCGGACTTGCAGGCGAGGCGGACGCGGTGTTCCAGGTGCGCTTCCCCGCGGAGGCGCTGCGGGATCTGCTGGATCTGTACCGCAAGGACAAGCGCAGCGATCCCTTCCTGTACCGTTCCGGTCAGGAGCTTATTCTGGGCAGCAGCTCGGACCGCGCCATGGCGGAGGCGATCCGGGACGGATTGCTGAGCCGAACGGAGGCGCCCAGAGGCCAGCAGACGATCGAGGTCGGCGGCCAGTCCTATCTGGTCAGCTATGTGAAGTCCGCTCAGCTCGGCTGGTATTTGGCCGATTACGTCCCGGTCCAGCGGATTCTCAGTCCCATTACATCCGTCCGCAACTGGTTTTACGGCTCGATCGCGGCGCTCGTGCTGATCGGATTCGTCTCGGCGCTGCTGCTCTACCGCAACGTGCAGATTCCGCTGCAGAAGATGATTCGGGGCGTGCGCCGGATGAGCAGCGGGGACTTCTCCTCGAGGATCGAGTACAAGGCGGGGAGCGAGTTCGACGATCTGATCGGGCATTACAACGAAATGGCGGGCAAAATCCAGGTGCTGGTCGAGGATGTGTATACGGAGCGGCTTCGCTCCCGCGAGGCGACGCTCAAGCAGCTGCAGTCGCAGATCAATCCGCATTTCCTCTACAACTCGCTGTTCTTCATCGCCAACTCGGCCATGATGGAGGACCGGGATGCGGTCATTGCGATGGCGGAAAATCTCGCCGACTACTACCGCTACTCGACCCGCCTGGAAAACCAGCTCGTTCCCGTGCGGGAGGAGCTGGAGCTGGTCCGCAGCTACCTGACCATCCACAACCTGAGAATGGACCGGCTTCAATATGAGATCAACGTGCCGGAAGAGATGCAGGACGTTCTCATCCCGAGGCTGCTGCTGCAGCCGCTCGTGGAGAACTCCATCGTGCACGGCATCGAGCCGCGCCTCGAAGGCGGCTGCATCGTCATCGAAGGCCGGCAGGAAGGCGGCTGGTGCAGCCTGACCGTGAAGGACAACGGCGCCGGCTTGGACGCGGCAGGGCTGGACCGGTTCCGCGCCGGCGGATGCCAGCGCCCGACGTCTGCCGAGGACAGTCCGTCTGAAGCTTCGCCGTCCGGCGGCGAGGAAGCGGTGGATCCGGAGGACGCTTGATGGCATAATGGTGCACGGCTTGCTTGAACCTTTTCTTGATAGGGTAAGCATCTTTACCCGAGGCCGTTGATGGCCGGATACGGGACAATCAACGTTCAAAAGGAGAGTGGCCGGCATGGCGAACCAAATCAATGCAGGAAATCCCGATGAACGGGACAAGCAAAACCCGGAGAACAATTCTCCGGAGCAGACCCGCAAAATCGAGCAGGGGCAGAACATAGATCCTCAAGCGGAAGGCAGCAGCAAGCCTGTTTCGGCTGACAAGCAGTCCTGAGTCCTGAACGTGTCGGGAACATGAATGCCTTCATGAGGCTGAACCCGGGAGTTGACAAACCCGTTCCTGAAGAATACAATGAATCAATATGTATAACGGACTATGATGGAGAAGGTATCTGCGGCAGATCCGATCAGCGAGCCGGGGGCAGTGCAAGCCCGGCCGGACGACGCAGATGACAGGCGCTCCGGAGTGCGTG
The DNA here is from genome assembly GCF_000469945.2 of Paenibacillus sp. P22. NCBI lineage: Bacteria > Bacillati > Bacillota > Bacilli > Caryophanales > Paenibacillaceae > Paenibacillus > Paenibacillus sp. P22. The sequence continues at coordinate 116,646 of NZ_CBRA020000009.1, forward strand.
TTGTTCAGGAAAGAGGGCATTCGGACGGCGGCCTGCCGGAAGAAGCCAAGTAGGGTGGAACCGCGGGAGCAGACTCTCGTTCCTACGTCTGTGCGTCAGACGTAGGGACGAGAGTTTTTTGCGTGCATACAGCCCCTCTCCCTTCCATCTGACGGCATCCCCGGATTCATGGATCCGGGATTCCATCCCACTTGAAGGAGAGTGCATATGATGAATTTTCAAGGCATGATTCTGACGCTGCAGCAATTCTGGGCGGAACAGAACTGCATTCTGGTCCAGCCATACGACGTGGAAAAGGGCGCCGGAACGATGAATCCGATGACATTCATGCGCTCCATCGGCCCAGAGCCGTGGAACGTAGCCTATGTGGAGCCATCCCGGCGTCCTGCCGACGGCCGTTACGGCGAAAATCCGAACCGGCTGTATCAGCATCACCAGTTCCAGGTCATTCTCAAGCCTTCCCCGGACAATATTCAGGAGCTTTACCTGGAAAGCCTCAAGCGTCTGGGCATCGATCCGCTGCATCACGATATCCGCTTTGTCGAGGACAACTGGGAGAACCCGTCACTCGGCTGCGCGGGCCTTGGCTGGGAAGTATGGCTGAACGGCATGGAGATTACGCAGTTCACCTATTTCCAGCAGGTCGGCGGCATCGAGACAAGCCCGGTATCCGGCGAGATCACGTACGGGCTGGAGCGTCTGGCTTCCTACATTCAGGAGAAGGAAAATGTTTTCGACCTCGAATGGGTAGAAGGAGTCTCTTATGGCGATGTCTTCCTGCAGCCTGAGTACGAGCATTCCAAATATACGTTCGAAGTCAGCGACTCGGCGATGCTGTTCCAGCTGTTCTCCATGTACGAAGGCGAAGCCCGCCGAGCCATGGAGCAGAACCTCGTATTCCCGGCTTACGATTATGTGCTGAAATGCTCCCATGCGTTCAATCTGCTGGATGCGAGAGGCGCGATCAGCGTTACGGAACGGACGGGCTATATTACGCGTGTCCGCAACCTCGCCCGCACCTGCGCGGCCACTTACCTGGAGGAGCGGGAACGCCTCGGCTTCCCTTTGCTGAAGAAAGGAGCTGAGCAGAATGGCTAAGGATCTGCTGTTCGAGATCGGTCTTGAGGAAGTGCCTGCCCGCTTCGTGCGCGCAGCCGTGAACCAGCTGAAGGACCGGACGGCCAAATGGCTGGACGATTCCCGAATCGGCCATGGAGACATCCACGCTTACGCGACTCCGCGGCGTCTCGCCGTGCTTGTGGAAGGCGTGGAGGAAAAGCAGGCCGACGTGCATGAGGACGTGAAAGGGCCATCCCGTAAAATCGCCCAGGATGCCGAGGGGAACTGGAGCAAGGCGGCGGTCGGCTTCGCCCGCAGCCAGGGCGTGGAGCCCGAGGCTCTGTTCTTCAAGGAGCTTGCGGGAGTGGAATACGTCTATGCCAGCAAAAGCAGCATCGGCACCGACACGGCATCGGTGCTGCCGGAAGGCCTCGCCGGCATTCTGGCCGCGATGACCTTCCCCAAAAACATGCGCTGGGGCAGCTACGATCTCAAATTCGTTCGTCCGATCAAGTGGCTGATTGCGCTGCTGGGAAGCGAAGTCGTTCCTCTGGAAATTGCCGGCGTCCGCAGCGGCAACGTGACGCGCGGACATCGCTTCCTTGGAGGCGAGACGGCAGTGGAAGAGCCCGCCCGTTATATCGAAGCTCTCCGCTCCCAGCATGTCATCGCCGATATCGCGGAGCGCGAGAAGCTGATCGTGGAACAGATCGAAGCGCTTGCTGCAGAAAAAGGCTGGACGATCTCCATCAAGGACGATCTGCTGGAGGAAGTGCTGTTCCTCGTCGAAACGCCGACCGTGCTGTTCGGGACGTTCGACTCCGCCTTCCTGGAAATTCCGCAGGAGGTGCTGATCACCTCGATGCGGGAGCATCAGCGCTACTTCCCGGTGCTGGACGGCAGCGGCAAGCTGCTGCCCTACTTCGTGACGGTGCGCAACGGGAATTCCGTCTCGCTCGTGAACGTCGCCAAAGGCAACGAGAAGGTGCTCCGAGCCCGCTTGTCCGACGCGAAGTTCTTCTATGACGAAGACCAGAAGCTGCCGATCGCCGAAGCTCTCGGCAAGCTGGAAAATGTCGTCTATCACGAAGAGCTCGGCACGGTAGCGGACAAGGTCCGCCGGATCGTCAAGCTGTCCCGAAGCATCGCAGAAGCTCTGAAGGCGGATCCGCAGGCCGCTGGCGATGCCGTCCGCGCGGCTGAAATCTGCAAATTCGACCTCGTGACTCAGATGGTGTACGAGTTCCCCGAGCTGCAAGGCATCATGGGCGAAGACTATGCCCGCAAAGCCGGCGAGCGCGAAGAAGTGGCCCGGGCTGTCAATGAGCATTACCAGCCCCGCTTCTCCGGCGACCTGGCTCCGGCTTCCCTGGCGGGAGCCATCGTCAGCCTGGCGGACAAGATCGACACGATCGTCGGCTGCTTCTCGATCGGAATCATTCCGACAGGCTCGCAGGATCCTTACGCCCTGCGCCGTCAGGCAGCCGGCATCGTCCAGATCGTCCTGAGCCATCGGATGGCGGTCGGCCTTGGAGAGCTGTTCGGCTTCGCCCTTGATATTCATGCCGAGCGGGGCTTGAAACGAAGCGGGGATGAAATCCGTAAGGAGCTTTACGATTTCTTTGCCTTGCGCCTCAAGAACGTGCTTACGGAACAAGGCAACCGCTACGATGTGATCGATGCGGCGCTGGCGGCCGGATTCGACGATCTCAATATGGCCGTCAGCCGCGCCGGAGCGCTCATCGCGCTGGCGACCGGACCGGACAAGGACGACTTCAAGAGCGTCGTGGACGCCTTGACGCGCACCGCCAATCTTGCCGCCAAAGCGGAGGAGGGCGCAGCCGTCGACGCTTCCTTGCTGGAGGCGGAAGCCGAGCGCAGCCTGTTCGAGCATGCCAATGGCGTTCACGTCCGGTTCGCGGCTTCCATGGAAGCCGGCGACGCCCATGGCGCGCTGGCCCGTCTGTCGGAACTGCGCGGCCCGATTACGGCGTTCTTCGACAGCGTCATGGTCATGGCCGATGATGCAGCGGTACGCCGCAACCGCCTGGCGCTCCTGTCGCAGATCGCCCGCGATGCGGCGGCCTACGCAGATTTCTCCAAGCTGGTCTGGTCCTGATATTCTCTCGGCCCGCCTTAAGGCGCACCCCTTAAGGCGGATTATATTTGGATAGGGGGTATGACCGGCATGAATCAGCCGGCTCAGATTCGCGATGTGATCGTATATGTCGTATCCGATTCCGCCGGGGATACGGGCGAGCTCGTCGTCCGTGCCGCAGCGGCCCAGTTCCATCCCATCGTGCCCCAGATCCGGCGGGCTCCGTTCGTGGCGGACGAGCAGTCGCTGGCCAAGGTGGTCGAGCTTGCCAGGGGCAACGGAGCGATCATTCTGTATACGCTCGTCCTTCCCCATTTGCGGGAAGCGATGACCACTCTGGGAGCTGCAAGCGGAGTCGAGACGATCGATCTGCTCGGCCCGCTGGTCGCCAGCCTCGAGAAGAAGACTGGAATGCCGTCCAGGCAGGAGCCCGGCCTCAACCATGTGCTTGACGAGGATTACTTCCGCAAGGTCGAAGCGGTAGAATTCGCAGTCAAATATGATGACGCTAGGGATACAACCGGCGTCAAAAAAGCCGATATTGTTCTTGTAGGCGTATCACGGACGTCGAAAACCCCGTTGTCCATGTATCTCGCCCACAAGAAATACAAAGTCGCCAACGTCCCGCTCGTGCCGGAACTGAAGCCGCCGGACGAGCTGTTCACGGTTCCAAGGGAGCGGATTGTCGGCCTTACGATCGACGTCCATTATCTCAACGTCATCCGCAAGGAGCGGCTCAAGGCGCTCGGCCTGCCTGACAGCGCCTCCTATGCGACGGCGCAGCGCATCGAGAGGGAGCTCCTCTACGCCAAGGAGATCATGGACCGGATCGGCTGTTTTGTCATCGACGTGTCCCACAGGGCGGTCGAAGAAACGGCAAGCCTTATCATGGAGCATGTCCGGGGCAGCTGAAGCTCCGTCATGGAACACATCCGGAGCATTTGCAGCCTCGTGATGAAGCATGACCGGAGCGGCGGCTGCGCCCGAGGCAGGACGGGTTGACGGGAGGATCCTATTGAGAGAGCCGTTTGTGATCGTTGTTGACGCCGACGCTTGTCCGGTCAAGCGGGAAATCATCGATACGGCAGCCGCCGCATCCGTGCCGGTGGTGCTGGTCTCGTCCTATGACCATCGCTTGGAGAGAGAGCCCGGCACGGAAGTGGTCCATGTGGACCGAAGCAGCCAGTCGGCCGATCTTTATATCCTGAACCGGATCCGCCGCGGAGATATCGTCATTACCGGAGACTTTGGACTTGCCGCCATCGCGCTGGCCAAGGGAGCCGAAGTGATCGGGTTTCGCGGCCAGAGCTACACGGACGGGAACATCGACTTCCTGATGGCCCGCCGGCATGAGCAAAGCGTCATCCGCCGCAGCGGCGGAAGGACCAAAGGACCTAAGGCCATGACGTCGGAAGACCGGGCCTGCTTTCAACAAAAGCTGACAAAAGTTTTGAAGCACAGGCAGGAAAACGATAGGGTCTAGCGAATAGTATTACGTGTTATTAAGACGAAGGTGATGAACGAGTGGCATATGGCAAGATACCGGACAGCGTCATCGATGAAGTGCGCCGGCATCATGAAATTGTGGACACGGTAGGGAAGTACGTTCATCTAACCAAGAACGGCAAATACATGAAGGGGCTGTGCCCGTTCCATTCCGAACGGACTCCCTCCTTCACGGTCACGCCGGAGCTGCAGATTTTTCATTGCTACGGCTGCGGCAAAGGCGGCAACGTCATCCGGTTCATTGAAGAGATCGAGGGCTACACTTTCCCTGAAGCCGTCCGCCATTTGGCGAAAGAGGCGGGGATGCCCATTACATGGGACGCGTCCGACGATAGCTCTTCGCCTCGTGACCCCGAGCTCGAGCGCCATTATGAGGCGCATGAGCTTGCCGCCAAGTTCTACCATTATCTGCTCAACAATTCCGCCCAGGGCCAGGAAGCTCGCGCTTATCTGCTCTCCAGGGGGCTGAACAGCAAGCTGATCGACGAGTTCTCCATCGGTTTTGCGCCTGAAAGTTGGGACACGCTCTCCAGATTTCTGACCTCCAGGGGCTACGAGCCCGAGCTGCTGGAACGAGCGGGACTGCTTTCGGCCAAATCCGACGGCAGCGGCCACGTCGACCGTTTCCGAGGACGGGTCATGTTTCCGATCCGCGATCGGGACGGCAAAGTATGCGGCTTCGGCGGACGCATCATGGACAACTCCCAGCCCAAATACTTGAACTCCCCGGAGACGAGGCTGTTCGGCAAAAGCAAGCTGCTGTACAATCTGCACGCTGCGCGGCCGGTCATGCGCAAAAAGCGTTCCGGGGTGCTGTTCGAGGGGTATATGGATGTCATCAAGGCATGGAGCGCCGGAGTCAAAAACGGCGTGGCCACGATGGGAACCGCTTTGACCGAAGAGCAGGCGAAGCGGCTTTCAAGGGATTTGGAGGAAATCATCCTCTGTTACGACGGAGACGACGCCGGCCAAGCCGCCGTCATGAAGAACATCCCGATCCTGGAGAAGGCCGGGCTTCGCGTGCTCGTCGCCATGCTGCCCAAGGGCATGGATCCGGACGAATGCATTACCCGTTTCGGTGCGGAGACCTTCATGCGGGAGACGATGGACAATCCCGTGTCGGTCACGAAATTTAAACTACTATATTCACGCAGGAGTCATACACTCATAGGAGAAGAGGGCCGCAAAAATTATGTCATGGAAGCCGTTGGCATTGTAGCGGAACTGGATTCCCGAACGGAACAGGAAGTGTATCTGAAGGAATTGTCGCGAGAATTCGAAATTTCCCTGGAATCGCTGAAGCAGGATTGCCACAGGCTGTACAGCGAACGCCAGAAATCCAGGCCGGACAGGGATAAGAACGACAATTCGTGGAATAATGGTAGGAATGAAACGAGGCGTGCGCCTGCCGCGCCTGCACTGCTGCCCGCTTACCAGCGCGCGGAACGCAGGCTGCTCGGCGTGATGATACGGGATGCCGAAGTCGCACGGAGCATTTACGACCGGCTCGGAGATGCATTCAACGTGGAGGATCACGCGGCGCTTGCTGCTTATTTATACGCCTATTACGCGCAAGGGCATGAGCCGGATGCTAGCCGGTTCATCGCTTCGCTGCAGGATGACCGCCTGGAGAGGGCGGCGGCTTCCATTCTGATGCATGAGGATTCATCTCCTTTTGACGAGCATCTGCTTTCGGCCTACATTCATGAGATTCTGAAGGTGCCGCAGCTGAGGGAAATCGAGCTCAGGAGAGAAGAAGCCCTGCGGGCGGAGCGGAGCGGCGACGTGCTGAAGGCGGCCAAGATCCAAAGTGAGATTATCGCCCTAGAAAGACAGCTAATGAAACGGCAGGACGAACATTTCTAGGGAGGAGGGAGTCGGGAATATGGCGAATGACCAACATACTGAGCTGGACAACGAACAAAAAATGGAGCTGGTGAAAGACCAGCTCATTGAACAGGGCAAAAAGCGTTCTTCCCTGTCCTATAAAGAAATCATCGACAAGCTTGCTCCGTTCGACCAGGAGCCGGAGCAGATCGACGAATTTTTTGAGCAGCTGGACGATCTCGGCATCGAAGTGACCAACGAGACCGAGGACGGCCCGACCCCTATGGGCAGCGAAGACCAGGAACGCGAAAGCGACGATTTCAACTTCGACGACGATCTTTCGCTGCCGCCGGGCATCAAGATCAACGATCCTGTCCGCATGTATCTCAAGGAGATCGGACGCGTCCCGCTTCTGCTGGCCGATGACGAGATCGAGCTGGCCAAGCGTATCGAGAAAGGCGATGAAGAAGCGAAGCGCCGTCTTGCGGAAGCCAACCTTCGTCTCGTCGTCAGCATCGCGAAGCGTTATGTCGGACGCGGCATGCTGTTCCTGGATCTGATCCAGGAGGGCAACATGGGTCTCATCAAGGCTGTCGAGAAATTCGATCACCAAAAAGGCTTCAAGTTCAGCACGTACGCGACCTGGTGGATTCGTCAGGCGATTACCCGCGCCATCGCCGACCAAGCCCGGACCATCCGTATTCCTGTCCACATGGTGGAGACGATCAACAAGCTGATCCGCGTCTCGCGCCAGCTGCTGCAGGAGCTCGGACGCGAACCTACGCCGGAGGAAATTGCCGCCGAGATGGATCTCAGCACGGACAAGGTCCGCGAGATCATGAAGATTGCCCAGGAGCCTGTATCGCTGGAAACGCCGATCGGGGAAGAGGATGACTCGCATCTGGGGGATTTCATCGAGGATCAGGAAGCTCTCGCGCCGGCCGATGCCGCCGCTTACGAACTGCTGAAGGAGCAGCTTGAGGATGTGCTGGATACGCTGACGGAGCGGGAGGAGAACGTTCTCCGCCTGCGCTTCGGCCTCGATGACGGCCGGACAAGGACGCTCGAGGAAGTAGGCAAGGTATTCGGCGTCACGCGCGAGAGGATCCGCCAGATTGAAGCCAAGGCGCTTCGCAAGCTTCGCCATCCGAGCCGCAGCAAGCGGCTCAAGGATTTTCTGGAATAGACCTTCAAGGAATGACCTTCTGCCGCCGGCAGAGGGTCTTTTTTTAGTCATGGACAGGCGGGCAAATTGCTGTGGGACCATGGTCATCGGGGACCGAAGTCCCTTCAACATCCGAACCTTGTTGTCGATGACTACGGTATACCGTTCCGGCTGAGGCATATCTGCCTTGCCGGCCTGAACCTTTGCGTGAAAAGGAGCCGAATATGGAAGCTGACCGTCGCCGCATCATCGTGCAGGAAATCCAGCAGTGGAGAAAAGGGAAGCTGCTTCCCGATCATTACTGCGACTTCCTGCTCAACCTGTATGTCACCGAGAAGGAAGCGCAACCCGATGTTTCGAAGGAACCGGCTGCGGGCGGTTCCGGAAGATTTTCGGCCTGGAAATGGATATCTATTTTTGTTATCTTTTCCTTTTTCTGTTTGATTGTTCTTCATTTTAGCTCTTTTCATCCGGCATTGCAAATAGCTCTCTGCCTGTTGGCAACGGGGGGCATGCTTACGGCGGGGACGATCCTGAGGCCTCGCAACGAAACGGTCGGGCTGAGCTGGATCGGACTCGCTATGCTGTCATTGGCCGGCTTGTCGCTCTATCTTCTTCACCTGCACGGCTTGGATGCGTGGGGCTGGAAAGCTCTCGTTCTCGGACTTTGCGCTGCATTCTGGATTGCGTACGGCATTGCCGCGCGCATCCCGCTGCTTCATTTCAGCGGCTGGGCTTGCCTTGCCATCGTCTACTCCTTACTGCTCCGAAACCATTCGTACCCTTATTCGCTGTTTCAAGCCCAGCTGTACTGGCTGCCGCTTGCCGGCCTGTTCTCCTGGTCGGGATGGTTCGCACAGCGGTGGAGCAAGCGCGATTGCGCGGTGCTGCTCGGCTTCTCGGCGCTGCTTGTCCTGATGCCGGAAATCGCTCTCTTTGCAAATTCGGGCTCGGGAGTTTGGCTCCAGGCGCTGTTTGTTGGTAAACTGGTCATAGGCGGAGGGGCTCTTTTCCTTCTGCGAAAAAATTGGATAGCGTGGGTTGCCTGATATGTTGATTTCCAAACGACTTTCCGCCATAGCGGGGTTTGTGTCCAAAGGATCGCGAATCGCGGATATCGGATCGGATCATGCGCTGCTGCCCGTCTATCTCGTGCAGAGCGGCATCAGTCCGTCCGGCATTGCCGGAGAGCTTAACGAAGGACCGCTGGAAGCGGCTCGCCGAGGCATCGCAGCCGCCGGCTTGACGTCATTGATTCAGGCCCGCCGGGGCAACGGCCTGGAGGTGCTCCAGACAGGAGAAGCCGATGCCGTCACTATAGCCGGCATGGGCGGAGGCTTGATCCGGACGATTCTGGACGAGGGGGCTGCGGCCGGCAAGCTGGAGGGCGTCACCGAGCTCGTGCTGCAGCCGAATATAGGCGAGGAGCTTGTTCGGCAATGGCTGCGGGAGCAGGGCTGGTACTTGCAGGACGAGACGATTTTGGAGGAAGACGGCAAGTTCTATGAAGTTCTCCATGCGGTTCGGAACCCCGAGCATGCGACGCTGAATGACCGGCTCTATGGCTCGGGCACGACGCTTGAGGGGCTGTCGATTCAAGAGGAGTCGGATTTGCGGCTGAAAATGGGCCCTTGGCTTCTTCGCGGCCGAAACGAAACCGAAGCCTTCGCCCTCAAATGGCGCTCCGAGCTGAAGAAATTGGAGCGGATCGTCGGAGAACTGCAAAAATCCGGAACGGAAGAAGCGGCAGCCCGTGCCGAAGGTTTCAGGCGCGAGTGCCGGCTGATCGAGGAGGTGCTGTCATGTTCGCAAGCGGACAATTCGTCACAGGATTGATGGAGCAGCTGGCTCCCAAAAAATACGCGGTGGAAAACGACCGGATCGGTCTGCAGCTCGGCACGCTGCAGAAGGAGATCAGAAAAGTGCTTGTCGCGCTGGACGTCACGGAAGCCGTGGTGGAGGAAGCGATCGCCATGGGGGCCGATCTGATCATCGCCCATCATGCGATCATTTTCAGGCCGCTGGCCAAGATCGATACGTCGTCGCCGGCAGGCTCGCTCTATGAGCGTCTGATCAAGCATGATATCGCCGTATTCATTTCCCATACGAACCTCGACACGGCTGACGGCGGCATGAACGACTGGATGGCGGATGCGGTCGGCATCAAGCCGGAAGGAAGGGTCAGCCTGGAGAAGGTGCATGAGGACAAGCTGTTCAAGCTGTCGGTGTACGTCCCGGGTTCCCATCACGAGGCTGTCCGCGAAGCGTTGTGGGCAGCGGGCGCAGGCTCGATCGGCGCTTACGACCAGTGCAGCTTCAGCGTGGAGGGAAGGGGGACGTTCCGTCCCGGGCCGGGTACGGATCCCTATATCGGCTCTACAGGACGCCTTGAGACGGTCGACGAGATCAGGCTGGAGACCATCGTGCCGGAAAGCCTGCTGAAGCGTTCTGTCCAAGCGATGCAGAGCGCCCATCCATACGAAGAAGTCGCCTTCGACATCACGCTGCTCCAGCAGGAGGGCGTTGTCCGCGGGCTTGGCCGTTCCGGCAAGCTGGAAGAGCCCATCACGCTCGCAGGCATGGCCGAAAGGGTCAAAGCCGCCTTCGACGTTCCGTTCGTGCGGGTCACCGGCGATTTCTCCGCGACGATCCGCAAGGCAGCCGTGCTGGGCGGCTCCGGGGCCAAATACTGGCGGGCCGCGCAGTTCGCCGGGGCGCAGGTGCTCATTACCGGAGACATCGACTACCACTCGGCCCATGATGCGCTGGCGGCGGGCATGACGCTGATCGATCCCGGCCATAATGCGGAGAAGATCATGAAGGCCAAAACAGCCGACTGGCTGCGCGAGCGTCTGGCCGGATCCAAGTACAGCACGGAAGTGGCCGCCTCAACCATAAATACCGAGCCTTTCCGGCTTGCTTGATGAGGCTGCAGCAGGTATACTAGCTAAGGGTTTGGAAAGTCTGACAGACAATCGCTGGCGGCTAGTGCCGCGAGAGGAAAGTCCGGGCTCCGCAGGGCAGGATGCTGGATAACGTCCAGTCGGCGCGAGCCGAAGGATAGTGCCACAGAAATGGACCGCCGATGGCCCGCCGCTTGCGGCGCGGATCAGGCAAGGGTGGAACCGTGGTGTAAGAGACCACGAGCGGCGTTGGCGACAACGCGGCTGGTAAACCCCATCCGGAGCAAGACCTAAGAGAACGCGGCAGCTTCGCGCTGCAACCCTTGCCCGGGGAGCGTTCGGGTTGGTCGCTTGAGCCTGCCAGCAATGGCAGGCCTAGATAGATGATTGTCGCTTGCAGTGGGAGGGTCGTTCCCGTCTGGACCACGAAGAGCACAGAACCCGGCTTACGGCAGGCTTTCCGCAACGAATTCCCATCCCAATCACGACTAAACCAGCATAAACGGCCTCTTGCCGGCATACGGCCGGCGCATGAAGGCAAGCACAAAGAAGGAGCTCCCTGCCGGGGGCTCCTTCTTGCGTTTCTATCTGGCGCTGTTTTTGAATTTGTCCGTAATTCGCTGCAGCCGCCCTTTCACCTGTTCGGGAAATGCCTGGAGCGGCTGAGCCGTCTTGCCCGCTTCCCGCAGCGCCTTGTCGATGTCGATCTGCCCGTAGCCGAAATAAGAATCCTTACCTTTGGCGCCGAGATCGATCGCCGTACGGCGCATGATATCCATCACCTGGACGTTGGTCAGGTCGGGATTGCGCGAGCGGATCAGGGCCGCCAGAGCGGCCACATGGGGGCTCGCCATCGATGTTCCCGACAATGCCGCGTACTGGCTGCCGGGGTAAGTGCTTGCGATGCTGTCGCCTGGAGCGGCGACGTCGATGTAATCTCCAAAGTTGGAGAACGACGATTTCTGGCCCTTGGAGTCGGTCGAGGCGACCGCGAATACTTCCGGGTAGGCGGCGGGATAGCCCGGCCGGTCCGTATTGTCGTTGCCGCTGGCCGCAATGAGGACGACGTCCCTGTCGTAGGCATATTTGATCGCGTCATGCAGGAACTCGGCGGATGCATAGTTGCCCAGGCTCATATTGATGACCTTGGCGCCATGGTCCGTCGCCCAGATGAGCCCTTGGGCAACGGAATACGTGGAGCCGGCTCCGCTGCTGTCCAGCACCTTGACCGGCATGATCTTGTTGTACCACGTCAGCCCGGCTACGCCTTCCCCGTTGTTGACGGTGGCGGCGATGATGCCGGTGACATGGGTGCCATGACCGACATCGTCGTCGGGCTTCGATCCGCTCGTCACGATGTTGGTTCCCGGCTCCAGCTTGCCGGTCAAGTCGGGATGGTCGGCCTGGACGCCGGTATCCAGCACGGCGACCTTCACGGCATCGCTGCCCTTGGACAGGTTCCAGCCGAGCTCGGCTTCGATGGACGGCAGATTCCATTGATAGTCGGAATACAGCCTGTCGTTCGGAATGATCGGCTGGGCCGCCGTCTCGTCCACCAAGGCCCTCGCGCCGCTGCCGGCTTGATTTTCGAGGGGACGGTCGTTGGTTATATACAGGTAATGGGGCTCGACATAGACGGGATTCCATTTCTTGCGGAAATAGCCCATCATCTTCATGGCGTCCATGCTGCGGGATCGGAAGATGAACGTGCTGTTCATCTTGTTTTCGGACACGGCGCCGATGTCCCGCCGGATGCGCGCCAGCTCTCCCGGTCCGGGATGGCTGCGGAACCGAACGACGACTTCCTGCACATGATAATGGCTGGACGCGCCATTGTCCTCGCCCGTGCGGACGGTCATTTCACGGCCGGTTCCCGCATGGACCGATTCGACTCTGTAATGGCCTTCGGCTGGATAGGGCACGAGCCGCAGATTGCGCATTTGATGCCTCTGCACCTGGCCGACGATATCCTGCCGGATGATTCCGAGCACCCCTTCTCGGCCGCCGTAAGCCGGAATGCCAAGCACCATGTAGCGCTGGCCATCCGCTTCGACGATAGGGGACTGGTACCGGCTGCCGGCTTCGACTCCTTTTTTCGCCGCCTGAATCGAAGCCTTCAGCCTGGCTTCGGCGGACTTGGGCATGCTGCCCGCGGAGATGGACGCCTTGTCTTTCTGCATCCACTCGAGCCGCAGCATCTGCGGATGCATGGCGATCAGCTTTTTCATGCCGCGCTCCTTGTCGGCGGACGGACGGTCCGCAAGCGAGAACAGCTTGCCGATGTCCTTGGAGCATTGGGAGGCGCACAACTGCGAGGTGGCGTCCATATCGTGCTTGACGTCTGCTTCCTTGAGAAGATGTTCTTCCCGGGCCGAAAGGACTCGTGTTTTGGCCTGCTGCTGCTCATGATGCTTGCCGCCGGGAGATACGAACAACGGGCTGATCGGAATCAGAATGGCAAGGAAAGCGAGCGCCGCGAAGGCGCCGATCCATTTTTTTCGCATAGCTTCAGAAAACCTCCCGAAAGCATAAGTAACTGGACGAGCGTGCTCCTTTAGAGTTGGGAAGGAAGCCCGGAATTATGCGCTTCGGCTTCGGCTGCGGGTGCAGGACGATGCAGGAACATGTCCCAAATACCTACAAATCGCCGCTGTTCTGTGATAGGATAAACGTGACCATCAAAGTCTTGCTGGATCGATGAAAGGGGAACATCACAATGCCATCTGCCAACGTCAAAGCGTTAAGCGAATCCACGCGCGGCAAGCTCAAAGAAGCCGTATCCTTGCTGGAGCCATTCCTGAACCAGCATGCACTCCCGCAGCTGGAGGCGCCGGATGCAGGCGGCGAGGAGCAGACCTTCTACAAAGGGCTGCTGTCGGATCTGCGCCATCTTCTGGTCTATTCCGAAGTGGCTTACGAGAAGCTTGGCGTCACGCTGCGCCGCCCGACCTTTGACAATGACTATGCGGAGAGATTGCTGTATGAGGTTTACCATCATAGCGTGAACGCGTTCTTCTATCCGAAGAACGAAGGGTATTCCGAGGATGGAAGATATGCCTATACGGGCCAGGATGCGATCCGCTTCCGCCACAAGCCCGTGCGCGCGGCGCGCGACATCGTGCTCGGCGTATCCAAGATTTACGAAGAGCTGCGCGACGACCTTGCCTATTATGAAAATGACTACATGACCCAGCGCAGGATGCAAGGTCAGAAATAGGAAAGCATACGTCGGGCCCGCCGCGGGAATTCTTTGTAGCGGAGGTGATCGACTATGCCAAAAGGCGTAGCTTGCAGCGTATCGAACTGTGCGTTTTGGGGACAAGGCAACCAATGTGGCGCCGATGCCATCAACATCGAGATCGACCAGCATGCCCATGCGGATTTGACGGCCGAATTCGCCGATGAGGATCTTGGCGTCAACCACCAGGATTCAGCCAAGGAATCCTCCGCCACCTGCTGCCATACGTTCAAGCCGAAGGAAGGCTGAGGGCTTATGTCCGATCCATCGAGGCGCCGTCACGGAATTCGGAAGAAGCGGCATGAGGATTGGATCGCCCGCTCGCGCGAGCAATTCGGCGATGTGGAAACGGCTGCCGAAATCGCGCCGGCCCCGCATTCCGAATCCAGCGGCAGCCAAAGGCGCATCGAATCGCTGAAGCGCGAAGTCGTCTCGGCCGGCCGCTCGCTCGGCTGGACCGCACTCGTATTCGCCGTGCTATCCTGGCTGATCTGGCCGGCATTTATGGGAATTACGGCGGCCGTATTCGGTTATTTCGCCTTTTTCCAAGGCAGCCGGATGCTCGGCGGCATCGCGATGGCGATGGGCGGGCTGGCCGCCGCCGTTTATTTGATCTTACTGCCCTTATATTTGATGCTCGGCTGATTGCAGCCCGTCCTTTTTCCGAGGACGGGTTTTTTCGATCCGGCAGCGACCGAGACGCGACCGGTTGCGGCTAGCAGCTTAATCTTTGACCAGGCATTCATTTTGACTGGCGATAAACCGATATACATTTCATGACAATGGCTAGAGAGGAATGACATGATGTCCATCGACCCCCGCATCCTCACGACTTTGCTTAAACTGCAGCTGTCGCCGAGCCTGAGCCAGCTCACCGGCTCTTCCGCCTCCGGCACTTCGGCTGCCGGACAAACCTCGTTCGACCAGCTGCTGTCCCAGCTTTCGGCATCGGACCAGAGCGCATGGGCTGGCGAGGAAAACGACGATTCCTACGGCTATGGCATTCCGGCCCCGCTGCAGCTGCTGCAGACGGGCTTGCCCGGAGGCTTGGACTCGATGAGCGCGGCTGTCTCGGGATCAGCGGCGGACGGCTCCGCAGCGCCTTACGAAAGCATGATCCAATCTGCCGCAGCCCGCTACGGAGTATCCGAGTCGTTGATCAAGGCGGTGATCGGAGCGGAATCCTCCTTCAACCCGAGCGCCGAATCGTCCGCCGGGGCCAAAGGGCTCATGCAGCTGATGGACGGGACGGCAAGCGGGCTTGGCGTGACCGATCCGTTCGATCCGGCTCAAAATATCGACGGCGGCTCGAAATACTTGTCGTATCTGCTGCGCAAGTACGACGGCAGCGCGGCAACCGCGCTCGCAGCCTACAATGCAGGACCCGGAAAGCTTGACCGCCTCGGCATTTCCGATGAATCGTCCTTGAGCGCCCTTTTCTCCACCTTGCCGGCCGAAACCCAGCGTTATGTGGCCAAAGTGCTGGAGAAGGAAAGCTCGCTCCGCTTGTAACGCTACCTGTTTTGCGATACGATAGTGGGTGCCTGTTCAACATTCGGACATGTACCATGACCGCTGCTCCGAAGCTGTCCCGATCCGATCGGGGACAGCCGGCCAGGCGGTTTTTTTATTTTTTTGCCAAAAGGAGTCTTGGACTAAATGAACCCGGAAAAGGCTTGGCTTTACTTTGACCATTGCGCTTCGACGCCTCCTCATCCGGATGTCGTGCGGACGCTGGCAGAGGTCATGCAGCGGCATTACGGCAATCCGTCCTCTCTGCATCGCGCAGGCTTGGATGCGGACCGTCTCATCCGCCAGGCGAGAGAGCTGCTCGGCAAGCTGTTCGAGGTGGAAGCGGACGAGTGGATCTTCACTTCCGGAGGCACGGAGAGCAACCAGCTGGCCATCAAGGGCGCGGCGAGAGCGAATCGTTCCAAAGGCAGCCATTTGATCACCTCCGTCACGGAGCACGCCTCGGTGCTGGAGGCGTTCCGCCAGCTGGAGAGGGAAGGCTTCGAGGTCACCTATCTGCCCGTGGATTCCATAGGCCGGATCAGCGTGGAGCAGCTCCGCGATGCCATGAAGCCGGGCACGATTCTGGTCAGCCTGATGCAGGTCAACAACGAGACGGGAGCCGTGCAGCCGATTGCGGAAGCGGGGAGCCTGCTGCGGGGCTGTCCCGACACCCTGTTCCATGTCGACGGCGTCCAGAGCATCGGCAAGCTGCCCGTACGGCTGAGGGAGTGGGGGATCGATCTGTTCAGCGGTTCGGCCCATAAGCTTCGCGGTCCGAAGGGCAGCGGATTCCTGTACGTCCGTGGAGGCGTAAGGCTGGAGCCGCTGCTTGGAGGGGGCGAGCAGGAGAGCGGCTTCCGGCCCGGTACGCAGAACGTGCCGGGCATCGTTGCTTCCGCCAAGGCGGTCCGCCTGTCCATGGAATCCAGGGAAGAGCGCGCGCGCAAGCTGGGCGGACTGAGAAGCCGCCTATTGGACCGCATTGCCCTGCTGCCGGAGCTTGAAGTGAACGGGGATTCCGCACCGGATTCGCCTTATCAGGCGCCGCATGTGCTCAACTTCTCCTATGCCGGCATGAAGCCTGAAGTGCTCGTCCATGCACTGGAGGAGGCGGGCATGCTCGTCTCGACCAAGTCTGCCTGCTCCTCCAAGGACGACAAGCCGAGCGGCGTGCTGCTGGCGATGGGCTATCCAAGGCACAGGGCGGCAGCGGGAATCCGTGTGAGCTTCGGGGACGAGCACGGGCCGGAGGATATCGACCGGCTGGCGGACGCCCTGGCCGAAGCGGTCCGCCGGCTGAAGCCCCTTGAAAGGAATGGGAGATAAATGATTTATGACTTCATAACCGTCCGGTTCGGCGAGATTACGCTGAAGGGCCGCAATCGGGGAAGGTTCGAGCAGCAGCTGCTGCGGCATGTTCAAGATGCGCTCGGGCATATGCCCGAACTTGAGTTCAACAAAACGTACGGACGAATCTATATCAAGCTGAACGGGGCTTCGTACGAAGAAGCTGCCGCCGGACTGGGCAAGGTGTTCGGCATCCATTCCTTCAGCCCGGTGAAGAGGACCGAGTCGGATGCCGACTCGATCCGGGAGACGGCGCTGGAAGTATGGAAATCGCTGCCGAAGGAGCCTGCGACCTTCAAGGTGTCCACCAAAAGAGGATGGAAAGGCTTTCCGCATCCGTCCTATGACATGAACCATATCGTCGGCTCAGCCATACTGCGGGCTTACCCCGGCCTCGCCGTGGACGTGCATCGTCCCGAGACGGAGCTGCGGGTCGACATCCAGCCGGAAGGAACGTACCTTTATTGCGCGAGCGAGCCTGGCGCAGGAGGATTTCCGTACGGAACGAACGGGAAAGCGATGCTGCTGCTGTCGGGCGGAATCGACAGTCCCGTCGCCGCTTGGTCCGCCATGCGCAAAGGGCTGGAGCTGGAGGCGGTGCACTTCCACAGCTATCCGTTCACGAGCGAGCAGTCGACGGACAAGGTCATCGAGCTTGCGCGCCGGCTGTCGGTGTATGCCGGCAAGCCGCTGAAGCTCCATCTCGTTTCGTTCACGGATATCCAGACCCGCTTTACGCAGACGGGCCAGGAGCACTTGACCATTACGCTCATGAGACGCTCGATGCTCGCCATCGCGGAGCTGCTGGCGGAGAAGCATGGAGCGGGAGCCGTCGTGACAGGCGACAGCCTCGGACAAGTGGCGAGCCAGACGCTCGGAAGCATGAACGTCATCGGCCGCACGCTGTCGCTGCCGCTGCTGAGGCCGCTCGTCATGATGGACAAGCAGGAAATCATCGACAAGGCCGTACAGATCGGCACGTACGAGACTTCCATTCTTCCGTTCGAGGACTGCTGCACGCTGTTCGTGCCGAAATCCCCGAGCACGAATCCCAATCTGCGCGTGGTGGAGCGCACCGAGCAGTCGATCGAGGGGCTGGGGGACATGGTGAGGCTCGCTGCGGAGAATACGGAGACGATCGTCCTGAGCCGAGGCGAAATCATCAAGCGCAAATCTGCGGTCTTGCAGGAATCCGAGGACCGGGATTGGTTCTAGGACCGGCCTCAACTAAAAAAAGCCCGCCGGCATATTTCCGGCAGGCTCCGGGAGACTCTAATGGGTCTCCCTTTCTTTTTGCTGCGAATTCATTTTGTTCTTCCGCATCCAGTTGGTCAGCAAGCCTGCTCCAAGGATGAGGGCGATGACGATGAGGATGAACACCCATTCCGGCATCGGACGGCCGTCGAACAGGTGGGCGACCTTCGGCTCTCCGGCAATCATATGTCCGGCCGTATAGCCAAGAACGGCTGCGCCGACGTACAGAATCCAAGGGAGCTTCTCGATCAGCTTGATGAACACCGTGCTGCCCCATACGACGATCGGGATGCTGATAAGAAGGCCGACGATGACGAGCCAGATGTTGCCATGCGAAGCGCCTGCAACGGCGAGCACGTTGTCGATGCCCATGGCTGCGTCCGCGACGACGATTGTTCCGATCGCGGCGCCGAGCGTGCCCCCCGCCTTGATATTGTCATGGCTGCTGTCCTCTTGCACCAGCAGCTTATAAGCAATCCAGATCAGCAGGAGACCGCCGGCAAGATGGAGCCACGGAACATCAAGGAGATAAACGACGAGCACCGTCGCGACCATGCGGATGGCGATCGCGCCGAACGTTCCCCAGATGACCGCTTTTTTCTGCTGTTCCTTGGGCAGGTTGCGGGCCGCGAGGGCGATGACGATCGCGTTGTCTCCGGCAAGCATAAGATCGATGAAAATGATGGTCAGCAGAGGCCCTAACCAGTCCATACAAGCTCCTCCTTCAAGTTCTCTTCGTTAAACCTCATAAGTACCTACCCTTATACGGGGGCGTTCGGACAATGGATTCATTTTTTTTAGCAGTCAGAATTTATTTCGTGCCGATGGAATTCCGCATCTTCGCTTGCACCCCGGAATTCCGGCACCGCCGTTAGGAGCCAAAGAAGCAGGAATCGGAGCGGCGGGCGCGCGCAGCGGGAGGAAGGAAGGCCGCCTGCATATTTCCGCAAGCTTGGACATACCTCTGAAATAGAAAGGGGATGTACGGGTGGACAATCTCTGGATTTTTCTGCAAATCATCATGATCAACATTCTGCTCAGCGGGGACAATGCCGTCGTCATTGCGATGGCCAGCCGCCAGCTGCCCTCGCAGCAGCGCGAGCGCGCCGTATGGTGGGGATCCTTCGCCGCTGTCGGGCTGAGATGCCTGCTGACGCTCGCCGCCATCTCTCTGCTGCAGCTCCCTTACCTGCAGGCCGCAGGCTCCGTGCTGCTGGTATGGATCGCCGTCAAGCTGCTGCATGACGCCGAAGCGGGAAGGCGTCCCGGCACTTCCGGAGCGAGGCCGGCTGTCGCCGCAACCTTGGCCGGCGCCGTATGGACGATCGTCACGGCGGATTTCATCATGAGCCTCGACAATGTGCTTGCCGTTGCCGCCGTGGCGGACGGCGAACCCGTACTTATGATGCTCGGAATCGTCCTCAGCATACCGATGATCATCTGGGGCAGCCATGTGCTGGGCAAGCTTCTGGCCCGCTACCCGTCGCTCGTCTACGCAGGCTCCGGCCTGCTCGGATACGCAGCCGGCGAAATGCTCGTCTCCGATCCCGGCCTGCATGCCGTCTTCGCACGGATTCCGCTCGCCCATGCCGCTATCCCGGTGCTGTTCATTCCGCTCGTCATCGTGCTCGGCATCGCGACGATGAAGAAAAACCGGCCATGACTTTCCGCCGCTTGCGGCGACCCGAAGCCCGCTTCGGGTTTATTTCATTTCCCTGCTTGTTCCTGCTGGTATTTTTATTGCACTTCCTATAGAATAAGAAAGATATGAGCTGTCGTCTTCTGCCGTTGCTTCGGCAGGCGTTATGGGAAACGGGGGGATAGAAATTGATTCGCAATCAATATTCCGCCGGAATTGTTATCCTGCTGGCAGGGATTTTCATTCTTCTGGGCAGATTGGGAGTTTTCAGCTTTATCGGTTCGGTTTTTTGGCCGCTCTTCGTGCTGATTCCGGGCGTTCTGCTGCATGTGCTCTACTTTGGCCGGCTGATTCCTGCGGCAGCGCTGGTTCCGGGCGGTATGTTGTCCGTATATGCACTGGTGTTCCTGTTTAGCAACTGGTTCGGATGGGGGTACATGAAATTTCTGTGGCCTTTCTTCATTCTTGGACTGGCCGTCGGGCTGTATGAATACTACATGTTCGACTCTTCCCACCCAAAAAGCGCCTATTCGATCGCCTTGATCCTGGGCATCGTATGGGCGGCCTGCATGGCTTTCGTACTGCTTTGGAGCTGGGGTATTTACCTCATCGCCATCGTGCTTGTCGCTGTCGGCGGCTGGATGATGATGAGCAAGCGTGTCCGCTGGTAAGCTGGATGTCGGTCTATTTTTGAACACAAAGAGATGGAGTGGATTAGAAGTTATGCAAGCAAGAGAGAACATTCGCAATATCGCCATTATCGCGCACGTCGACCACGGCAAAACGACGCTTGTCGACAAGCTGCTGCAACAGTCCGGAACGTTCCGCGACCACGAAGTCGTCCATGAAAGGGCGATGGACTCCAACGATCTGGAGCGGGAGCGCGGCATTACGATTCTGGCGAAAAACACCGCGATCAACTATAAGAACTACCTCATCAACATCGTCGATACTCCCGGGCACGCCGACTTCGGCGGCGAAGTGGAGCGCATCATGAAGATGGTCGACGGCGTTCTGCTCGTCGTGGACGCTTTCGAAGGCTGCATGCCGCAGACGAAGTTCGTTCTGCGCAAAGCTCTCGAGCACAACCTGACCCCGATCGTCGTCCTGAACAAGATCGACCGTCCGAACGCGACTCCCGAGGCTGTCGTGGACGAGGTTCTCGACCTCTTCATCGAGCTTGGCGCCAATGACCAGCAGCTTGAATTTCCGGTCGTGTACGCTTCCGCTCTCATGGGCACATCCAGCATGACCCTGGATAAGCAGGACGAGAACATGGAAGCCATGTACGAAACGATCGTCCAGCATATCCCGCATCCGACCGAGAGCGTCACGGATCCGCTGCAATTCCTCGTCACGCTGCTTGACTATAACGAATACATGGGCCGCATCGCGATCGGCCGCGTCAACCGCGGCGTCATCCGCCAAGGCCAGACGGTCGCCGTCATGACCCGCGAAGGCGGAATCAAGCAAGCCCGGATCGAGAAGCTGTTCGGCTTCCAGGGACTGAAGCGCGTCGAGGTCGAGGAAGCGGCCGGCGGCGACATCGTCGCCATCGCAGGCATCAAGGACATCAACATCGGCGAGACGATCGCGGATCCCGCGAAGCCTGAAGCCCTGCCGGTGCTGGAGATCGACGAGCCGACGCTGCAGATGACGTTCCTCGTCAACAACAGCCCGTTCGCCGGACGCGAAGGCAAGTGGGTCACTTCCCGCAAGCTTCGCGAGCGCCTCTACAAAGAGCTCGAGACCGACGTCGCGCTGCGCGTCGAAGATACGGACAGCCCGGACGTCTTCATCGTATCGGGCCGGGGCGAGCTTCACCTCGGCATCCTGATCGAGAACATGCGCCGCGAAGGATACGAGCTGCAGGTTTCCAAGCCTGAGGTCATCGTCAAGGAAATCGACGGCGTGAAATCCGAGCCGTACGAGCGCCTGCTCATCGACGTTCCGGAAGAAAGCATGGGAGCCGTCATGGAGAGCCTTGGAACGCGCAAAGCGGAAATGGTCAACATGGTCAACAACGGCAACGGCCAGGTCCGCCTGGAATTCATCATTCCGGCACGCGGCCTGATCGGCTACCGGACCCATTTCCTGACGCTGACGCGCGGCTACGGCATCATGAACCATGCCTTCGACAGCTACGGTCCGATCGCCGGCTCCGGAGTCGGCGGACGCCACCAAGGCGTTCTGGTCGCAACCGAGAACGGCGTATCGACCTTCTACGGCATGATGGGCGTAGAAGACCGCGGCATTCTGTTCCTGGAGCCGGGCACGGAGATTTACGAAGGCATGATCGTCGGCGAGCATAACCGCGACCAGGACATCGTCGTCAACATCTGCAAGGAAAAGCAGCTGACGAACATCCGCTCCGCGACGAAGGACGATACGGTCCGGCTCAAAACGCCGCGCACGTACAGCCTCGAAGCTGCGCTGGAGTACCTCAACGACGACGAATACTGCGAAATCACGCCTAAATCCATCCGGATGCGCAAGAAGCTCCTGAACAAGAGCGAACGCGAGCGTGCCGAGAAGCAGCGCAAAACTTCAGCAAACGTATAATCGGTTCAAGCGGCTTGCCTGAATCATGAACGTAACAGCGGCGATTGGGGCCGGCCAGCCGGCCGGCATCCAAATTCGCCGCTTGTTCGTCTTTATGATATCGGGCCTGCCGGCATTGATATCCACTCAAGGAGGAGAACTGGGATGCAGCATTGGCTCAGCGAGCATGCGCTCGTATCGTATATCCTGATTCTGGCAGGGGTTATCTATATCTTCAACAAGGTATTCCGTCCGCAGCAGCGCTTGCCGATTCTCAAGGAAATTCTGGTCTACGTCATCATGGCTATCGGTTCGGCCATTCTGGTCGTCTTCCAGATCGACAAGCTTCCGATCATTCAATGCATGGCGGTTGCCGTCCTGCTGATGTTCATGCTGAGGATCCGGCAGTTCAACGACCGCCGGCAAGCCAAACGCCAAAATGCGCCTGGAGCCGGAGAAAGCTAGGCAGGCCCGAAATACGATGGAAGCAAGTGGCCTCCGCCCTTGACGGCGGGGGACATAGCGCTGTGAAGAAAGGAAATCCGAGGCAGGATGACGGTTCCTTTCGGACAGATGAAGGAGAATTTATGACTACTGGCAACGGATCTCCCCCGCGCCGGCCGGGCAGCAGCCCGCCGGCAGGACGAGGCGCCCGCAATGGCGCCGTCAAGAAACGCAAGCCCCGGTTTTGGATGCGAAGGTTCATGCTGTTCGCCGCTCTGCTTGTTTTCATTGCGGTCGGTTACGGCGTCTATCTGTTCATGGACGCGAACAAGGCCATCAAGGAGATGAGCTACGGCACGAGCTCCGAAGTCGGCTCGATCGGCAGCAGCCCGTTCGGCATGCTGGTCATGGGAGTCGATACGCGGGGAGAAGGGGGCTTGCTGAATACCGATGTCCTTATGGCGGCTGCGTTCAATCCCAAGACCAAAAGCGCGGTCGTCGTCTCCATTCCGCGCGATTCCCGAATAGAGGTCAAAGGCTACAAAACCCGCAAGGTCAACAGCTATTATTCCGCTTTTCTGCGCAATGCCAAGAGCGAAGGGAAGGGCATCTCCCAAGAGAGCGCGGAGCATGCCGCAGCCAAGGGGATGAAGGAGGCCATTGGCCGTTTTCTCGGCATTCCGATCGCCTATTCGGCGAACGTCAACTTCCAGGGCTTCGCCGACGTGGTGGATGCGCTCGGAGGCGTGAACGTCAACGTGGACATGGATATGGACTACGACGACCATGCCGGCCAGCCCGGCGGCACAAGCATCCATCTGCGCAAGGGCGAGCAGAAGCTCGGCGGCGAGGATGCGCTTGGATTTGTGCGCTACCGCAAATCCAACGACGGCAAGAACATGTCGAGCGACTTCGAGCGCAACGAGCGCCAGGAGCAGGTCGTCGGGGCGATTACGGACCGGATGATGTCGGTGCCGGGCCTGCTGCGCCTGGGCAATGTATTTGGAGCCGTCGGAGGCAATGTGAAGACGGATATGCCCGCATCGGATATTCGGGAAATGATGAGGGTATACTTCGGCATCTCCAAGGAGGATATTACGTTCATTCCTTTGACCGGAGAGTGGAGAAGCCCCTATGTGTATCTGGACGAGGCCGTCGTTGCGAAGGCGAGCAAGGCGCTCCAGTCCAAACTGGATGAATGACCGTCGTGGACGGCGCATACGTATGTTATACTACAACTACGAAGCCGACATCAGGATCCGATTCTAATTCCGGGAGGCAGGGCGAATGGCGGAGCTCCTTGCGCATGGCGGCATCATGATTTCCGTAGGCCGTGCATCGGCATCCGGCACGCGCCTTCATGGCAGAGGCCCGTCCTCTGCGGCTTGGCCATGGGAACTCGCCGTTCCTCCAAAGCCAAAAAAGCCTAGTGACCTGTCACTAGGCTTTTTGCGCTTTGGCGCCGCTCAGCGATGTGCAGCCGGCGCGGCGGCTTTGTGCATGCCGTCCATCGGAGCTGGCGATGCGGCATTCCGGTTTTCCGGAGCCGTATTGCGAGGCAGCTGCGGCACGATGCGGCCGACGATGTCGGCCATTTCCTCCGCGAAGCCTTGAATCGGGCGTCCGCGGCGGATGTCGGCGCCCAGCTCCGACAGCCGCTGGTTGACGTCCATGTCCGCCGTCACGATGGCTCGGACGCCGACCGGGTCATTGCGAAGCGCTTGGGCGACGGCATACTTGATCGTTCCGACACGGGAGCGGTCGACGCTGCCGTCGACATCGATGCCGACGACGGCTGTGTTGCCGGCCACGACCGCATGGGCTTTGCGCACGCCCTCCACCCGGGAGGCGAGTTCCTCCAGGTGCTTGGCCGCCTGGGCCGAGCCGACCGTTTTTTCCGGCTCTGGATCGGTTTGCTTCGTACGAATACGCTGGTCTTCAGCAGGGGAAGGAGAATCGCCCTTATGGGCGACCGTGCCGCAGCCGGTCGCCGTCAGGCATAGAATCAAAGCTGCCGACAGCCATTTTTTCATGTTAGGGACACCTGACCTTTCCGTCGATGCTTGATCGTAGAACCGAACCTAGTTTGTCCCTGTTCCGGTAGGGCTATGTAACCATCGCATGTGGACCGGAATTATAAGGCGCCAGGAGGGGTTGCTTCGTGACCAAAATCTTCGTACTGGATACAAATGTGCTGCTTCATGATCCGCAGGCTCTCTACGCTTTCGACGACAACGAAGTCATCATTCCGGCTGTCGTGCTGGAGGAGATCGATTCCAAAAAACGGCTGGCCGACGAGCTGGGGCGCAATGCGCGCCATGTGTCGCGGCTGCTTGACGGAATGAGGGAAGAGGGCAGGCTGCATGAAGGCATTCCGCTCCCGAGGGGCGGACTGCTCAAGGTGGAGCTG
Organism: Paenibacillus sp. P22; assembly: GCF_000469945.2. Lineage (NCBI taxonomy): Bacteria > Bacillati > Bacillota > Bacilli > Caryophanales > Paenibacillaceae > Paenibacillus > Paenibacillus sp. P22. The sequence goes on from NZ_CBRA020000009.1 coordinate 141,592, forward strand.
AACCACCGCAGCTATGTACGGGTGCAGGAAATGTTCGGGGAGATGTCCAATGACAACCGCATTCTGGCTGTCGCCCTGAATTACCATATGGAGGAAGAAGAGGATGGAGCGGGCCGCGACGTCGTGCTCGTCAGCAAGGATGTGCTGGTGCGGATCAAGGCCGATGTGCTCGGCCTGCAAGCCGAAGATTATTTGTCCGATCGGGCTGTGGAGCCGTCGGATGTGTACACGGGGACGGCGACCTTGTTCGTCCATCCGTCCATCATCGATGAGTTTTATTCCTACCGGTTCCTGAGCATCAAGAGCCTGCAGCTGTCCTCCAGGCTCCATCCCAACGAATTCATCATTCTGAGGGATGAGCTCGGCACTTCCAAGAGCGCCCTGCTGAAGGTAAGCCAGGATGGGGCGAGGCTGGAGCCGCTGTACCTGAGCAATGATCCCGTCTGGGGCATCACCGCCCGCAACGCCCAGCAGCGGATGGCGCTGGAGCTGCTCCTGAACGACGATATACCGCTCGTGACGCTGACCGGCAAGGCGGGTACAGGCAAGACGCTGCTTGCTCTCGCGGCCGGTCTGCTCAAGATCGAGGATGAGCATAAATACAAGAAGCTGCTGATCGCGCGTCCCGTCGTCCCGATGGGCAAGGATATCGGCTACCTCCCGGGAGAGAAGGACGAGAAGCTGCGCCCATGGATGCAGCCGATCTACGACAACCTGGAATTCCTCTTCGATACCAAGAAGTCCGGCGATATCGACAAGATTCTGATGGGACTCGGCAGCATTCAGGTCGAGGCGCTGACCTATATCCGCGGTCGCTCCATCCCGGGCCAGTTCATCATCATCGACGAGGCGCAGAATCTCAGCCGGCATGAGGTGAAGACCATTGTCTCCCGCGTCGGCGAGGGGAGCAAGATCGTGCTGATGGGCGATCCCGAGCAGATCGACCATCCGTATCTGGATTCCATGAGCAACGGTCTGACCCATATCGTCGAAAGCTTCAAGCAGGAAGGGCTGAGCGGGCATATCAACCTGGAAAAGGGAGAGCGCTCCAAGCTGGCTCAGCTTGCGGCCGACCTGCTTTAGAGATGAGGGAATACGCCTCCTGCATTGCGGGAGGCCTTTTTTGTCGTCTGACCGATGCCGGGCATTCGGCCAAAGCGGGAAATGAGGGAGCGGCCATGCCGCTGTCTGTCGTCGGCCTCCGCTGTCTTGCGCGGTGCTCGGCTGCCTGCATGCTGTTCCCGCCTGCACGCTGTTCCTCCTTTCAAGAGGCTTTTGAAGTCCTAGTCTCTCGGCCCCAACCTATGCGGAAGGGAATTGCTGCAAGGAGCATCCGGCCTATTTTTTTACCCGGCCGGGCAGACAGATACCGGAAACTTTGATAGGATGAAGGAAGACAGGTCCGAAAGGAGGGCGGCGTCGATGGCGCGAAAAAAATACCTGCTGCTGCCGGGAGCCGCTCTCGCCGCCGCTCTGCTGCTCGTTCAGCAGGAGCATCCCGCCGAGGATCCTCCGGGCGGCGCTCAGCCTTCCGCTGTCTGGGACGAGCCTCCTGCCGGCGGCGGTGAAAAAGCCGAGCAGCGCGAACGGCTGACTGTAAGCGTTTCCCTGGATGAACAGGAATACGCCGCTCTGTCGGAACGAAGCCGCCTGTGGTCGCAGAAGCATCCCGGCTGGGATATCCAGCTGGTGAATTCTCCCCCGGCAGAGACGGGAACAGGCGAGTGGAGGCGCCGGGCGCTGCTTGGAGAGGCGGGAGACATCGTGCTCCTGCCGAGCTCGGAGATCATCCCTCTAGCTGCAGCCGGCGTCCTTCTGCCGCTGGACAAGCTGATGGGGGGCAGCGCCGGCTTCGGAGGAAGCGGGGCATTCTGGGAGCCGCTTTACTGGAACGGCTACTTATGGGGAGTGCCCCGGGATGCGGACCCGGATGTGCTGGTATGGAAGGACAGCAAGCTGATGGAGGCAGCTCTGACGCGGCCTCCGTCGGCATGGGAAGAGTTGCAGCTGGCTGCCGGCGGCCATCCCGGCGTCGCCACCGTCCTGATCGGAAGAGACGATGCGGGAGCAGCCGCAGCATGGGTTGCCGGATGGAAGCCGGAAGCCGGGGCCGAGCAGCTGCCGGAGCGCCTCAAGCAGGCGCTGTCGGGCAGAGGGGATGGCGGCAGGATGCAGGCTTACTCCTCCTATGAGGAAGCGGAGGCGGCTCTGGCAGCGGGAAAAGCATTTTCCGCCATCCTTCCGTGGTCCGAATACAGGCGATGGAATCCTGGAGAAGGTTTTACGCCCGATTACCGCCTGGCACTCGATACCGCCTCGCTGCGAATGCGGAGTTATGGAATCATGGCCACGAGCGCAAATCCCGACGCCGCTGCGGCCTGGATCGCGGGAGTGACGGAGACGGCTGCCGGGAAGGAGTCTGCAGATGAGGCGTACAGGCTGCTGCCGAAGCAGAGCCTGTACGCCGGAGACTCATCCGGAGATGGCGGCTTTCCGGCAGACTGGCAGCCGCAGCTGTTCCAGGGCAAGGAGGGGCGGCTTCGGCTACACGGGGCCGACTTGCTGGCACCGCTCTGGAAATCTTATTGGAACGCCGGGGGCGGAATGTCGCCGGAGCAGCTGGCGTCTTCCTGGCTTCAAGCCATCGAAAAGCGGCCCTCCGTAAAATGAGGGCCGCCATTCGGCGATGCTTTATATTCACAATGAGAAGCCGAACCGGATGACAAGCTCATGCTCCTCGACCTGGACGGAGGTCACTTTGAGGAAGGAAATGAACTTGCCGGGATAAAAGCCGACGTCGAAAGTCCGCAATAACTCATCCATCGTCTCCCGGGGCAGCTTGTAGCCGTTGAAGACGAGCTCATCCATCCGGAACTTGATGCCGTTTTTGGGTGTATCCACGACTTCATAAATGCCGGAAGCCTCCACGCTCATGGACCCGTCGCTTCCTCCCGCCTGGACCTTGCCGTCCCCGAACCGGAACTGGAAGCCCTTGAGGCTGTCATCCTGCTCGGCGAGGAAGGAATTCAGCGCATCATCCGGCAGCCGGAGCGTGTAGCCGCCGCTTTCCAGCTTGACATAATCGGGATGGTTCTCGAGCCAGGCGGGCAGCTTGTTCATCGCCTTGGACATCAAGCGGAAGTAGGCCTGGACTTCGGCCCGTCCGCTGTTCTGCCATATTTCGCCCAGCTGGGCGATCTGCCGTTTCGCGGCTTCCGGATCGCTGCTGCCTCCGATGCCTTCCTGGAGCTGGCGATCCAGCTCCTCGGCGCGGGCTTTTTGCTGCAGCAGATTCTGCTCGGCTGCGTCAAGCTCTGCTTTTTGCCGCTGAAGCTCCGCTTGGCTTGACCTCAGCTCCTCGGATTCGGCCCGGTATTCCGCGATCGCCTTCCTGTCCCCGTCCATCAGCAAATCCATCATGTCCACGATACGGAACAAATCCCCGAGATTGCGGATTTGAAACAAAGCGTTCCATAGCATGTCCTTGCGGCCGGTGTAATAGCGGCTCAGCGCTTCTCCCGCTCTTTGCTTGCGTTCGCGAAGCTGCTCCTCCTGCTGCTTCAGCTGGAGGGTGGAAGCGTCGAGCCGCTTTTGCAGCGCGTCCTTGCGGCTGGCGATCCGCTCCAAATCCCGGTCCAGCTCCAGGACGGCGAGGCTTTTCTCCATCAGCTGGCGGTCATCGTCCGAGGAAGGGACGGGTACGGCTTGCGCATAGGCCTGGTCCGCGCCGATCGGTCCGGAGAAGGGGAACGCCCCAGGCAGCGGGCTGAGAAGGAGGACTGCCAGCAGGGAGAGAAGGATCCGGCCAGGGAGTCTTGTTTTCATGGCGTCTTCGGAAGATCCCCTCCTTCTTGTCCGAGGCCATTGAAAAAGTTGTCGCTGCGTTCACGGATCATTCTTCCGATCGCTGTTGTCCCCGTATTTCTCTGATTCCTGCCGTTTTTGCGGTCGAAATCCGGTGACAAACGTTTCTCCAGAACGATTCCGCGACTTTCGCTTGTTTTTCATCGGCCTTCTTGTCCATCGGGTTCCTTCTTACCTTATGCCGTCTTGAGCCCTCAGATGCAAAGAACCGCCCGGACAGAAGTCCGGGCGGTTCTTGTGCGTGAAGGCCTTGGGGCTGAATCAGAACGGCAATCCCATCTTGAAGACGGTCCAATAGCTGAAGCCCAGGAAGGTGAGAATCATATAGGCCCAGAACATCAGTATGTAGGTGCGCTCCGTAAAGTTCAGGTAGCCCAAGAAGAAGAAGGCGATGGCTTGGAAGAAGAACAGAAGCGAAAACTCCGTCATATCTCCAGCGAAGGCCATGAGGGCGATCACAAGACACCAAAAGCCAAGTACGCGAAACATGCGCGCCATGAGGTAATCCCCCTCTCCATCTCGTGTTGCATGCTAAAGAACATTATAGCGTTTCAGGCAATCACTGTAAACCGCTTTCGCAGGTTCCTCGAAGCCTTTTTTGCTTGTCCGCCGCCTGCCGCTTCTAGGATTGCCCCCATAAAGGACGAATATGTATGAGCCTCTGCAAAATTGGAAATACAATTTAGTAACGATAGATTCTATGAACTCTACCAAGGGCATAGGGATAAAGAAAGTGCGTTTACGTTAGGAGGTTGTAGCGAGCATGACAGCAGTCAGGCAAGATGCATGGAGCCCGGACGACGATCTGATTCTCGCCGAGGTGACACTAAGACATATCCGCGATGGCGGTACCCAGCTCGGAGCATTCGAAGAGGTGGGGGAGAAGATTGCCAGAACGCCCGCGGCCTGCGGGTTCAGATGGAACAGCTGCGTACGCAAGCGGTATGAGGAAGCGATTCAGCTCGCCAAGCAGCAGCGGCAGAAACGGAATTATTTGAAGAAACAGGCGCCGGCTGCCTCCCATGTTTCCGCCTTGGCGGAACCGGCTGCCGAGCCTGCAGCCTTGCTCGATTCGGCATACGGCGACGATGCGATCGCGGTCGAAGCCGTCATCCGGTATTTGAAGCAATGGAAAACAACCTTCTCCGACCTGCAGCGGCATGTCAAGCGCCTGGAGAGAGAGCTGTCCAGCCGCAACGAGGAGCTGAGCAGCCTCAGGGAGATCAACGACCGTCTGTCCCGGGAAGCGAACCATGTCCAGCTGGACTATCAGTCCGTCAACGACGACTACAAGACCTTGCTTCAGATCATGGACCGCGCGAGGCGCCTCACGGTGCTGAACGAGGACGACGAGCTGAAGCCGCGATTCAAGATGGATGCCAACGGCAACCTGGAGCGCATTGAGTGATGCCATGCGAACGGTTCTTCCGATCAACCGGAAGGGCCGTTTTTTTTGCTGCCGCGGATGCTTGCGCCATCCGGGTCTGGTACAATCGCCGAAGGAGGAATGAAGCCATGAAAATAACGGTCATAGGAGCAGGCTCGATCGGACTTCTCTACGCGGCGCGCTTGTCGCTGGCGGGAGAGGATGTGCGCGCGCTCGTCCGCACGAGGCGGCATGCCGAGGCGCTGCGGGAGGACGGAATCACGCTCAAGACGCATGAAGGGGAATTCGCCGTCCCCATCGAAGCGGCAGCGCTGGAGGATGCCGGCAACGGCAGCGGCCGCGGAAATGCTATGGAGCCCCGCTGGTTCATCCTCAGCGTCAAGCAGACGGCGCTTGACGCGCCGCTGCTTGGCCGGTTGGCCCTGCTGGCCGGCCCGCAGGACGCCATGCTGTGCCTTCAGAACGGAATCGGACATATGGAGCGCCTGAATCAGTCTCTTCCCGATGTCGCTCTCTATGCGGGCGTGACGAGCGAAGGAGCGATGAGGGAAGACGCCCGGACGGTGATCCATACCGGTCTCGGGGAGCTCCATTACGGCGCGGCGAACGAAGCGGCGTCCGCCAGCCGCGCGGCGAAGCTGCGAGGGATGTGGCAGAAGGCCGCGGACAAGGCAGGAATCGCCGCTTTTTTGTCGAACGATATGGAAAACCGCATTTACCGCAAGCTGCTGCTCAATGCCGTGATCAATCCGCTTACCGCGCTGTACGGAATCCGCAACGGAGAGCTTCCGTCCCATCCGCAGGCCGGCAAGCTGATGGAAGCGCTGCATGAGGAGACGGCGGCCATTCTCGCCCGTGCCGGATTGGCGCTCGACGGCAGCGAGCGGGCACGCCTGCTGGAAGTATGCCGGCTGACCGCCGGCAACGTCTCTTCCATGCTGGCGGATATAAGGGCAGGCCGCAGAAGCGAGATCGACAGCATCAACGGGGCGGTTGCTTCTCTGGCCGGAACGCTCGGTGTGGACGCTCCGCTCAACCAAGCCGCCGCAGCGATGGTAAAGGCGCTGGAACCGTAGGAAAGGGCGATGTCCGTGTTCGTTTGGGAAAGCTTGAAAACAGCTTACGCACTGCTCGCGATGATACCTTTTATACCCTTTGCGCTTCATTTTTTTCACTGCCCGGGCTGTTACCGGGGACCGCAAGCGATCGCTGCGGCTGGCGATGGATATTACGACCGCTCTGCTGATCGGATGCGTCGCGGTGCTGTTCAACCGGATTTTCTCCAATTCGTTCGGCCTGTACGGCATTCTGCTCGTCATGCTCATCGGCGGCGGCCTGCTCGGCAACCTTCAATTCCGCAAGCGCGGGCAGGTCGATGTCCGCAAAATATTCCGCGCGATTTGGCGGCTCGGTTTTTTCGCCATGGGAATCATGTACATCGTTCTCATGGCGGCCGGCATCGCCCAGCATATGTTCCGGGTGTAGCAGAATCTGTACTAATTTCGGTTACGGTTTTGACGGGTACCCGCTCAAGGTGTACAATCGTAGCGAAAGCTTCGCATTTACAGCTGGGGGGTTGCAGGTTACCCGATGAATATGGAGACGATTTGCCTGCCTTTTGGCCAGCCGCTTGCCGATGATTACATCGGCCGCAAGCGCGAGGCGCTTGAGCCGCTGCTCGGCTATCATGCCGCAGATGAGGAACATTGGAAGACGCGGCTGCGCCGGCTCAGAAATCATGAAGGCTTGCGTGCCGACAGCCGAAGCGTGGCTGCCGCAGTGAAGAAGTACCAAGAGCCGTTCGGACTATCCGAACAGGTCCGCTCCAATCTGGAATTGCTGGAGCAAGGGTCGCCCGTCGTCGTCGGCGGCCAGCAGGCCGTACTGTGGACCGGTCCCTTGATGATCATACATAAGGCGGTGACGATCCTGCAGACCGCCGAATGGGCATCACGCCTGCTTGGCGAGACCGTCGTGCCGGTGTTTTGGATCGCCGGCGAGGATCACGACTGGGACGAGGCCAGCCAGACTTTCGTGCCCGATGCCGGAGGGACGGGTACCCGCAAGCTGTCCACGCCAAGACCGGGCAGCGGCCGCTCTTCCGTCAGCCGGACGCAGCTCGATCCCGGGATGCTTGGGGAGGCGCTCGCCCAGCTCGAAGCGGCTCTGCCCGACAGCCCGCATAAGCTTGCGCTGTGCGCCGAGCTGCGGCACGGCTCGGAGAGCTGCAGGACGCTGACGGAACTGTTCGCCTTGATGCTGAACGCCTTGTTCGGAGAGAAGGGACTGCTCCTCGTCGATGCCGACGATCCGGGACTGCGCAGCCTGGAGGGGCCGATGTTCTCCGAGCTCGTATCGCGCAACGCCCAGCTCGAGCAGGCATTCCTTGCGGGCACCGCCAGTGTGGAAGAGCTTGGATACAAGCCGCAGGCCGACCTTGCGGAAGGAGGCGCCAACCTGTTCCTCTTCCACCAAGATGGGGAAGCCGGCGCCGAAGAGAGGGTGCTTCTCCACCGCAGAGGCGACCGTTTCGAGGATCGCAAGGGACTCGTCTCGCTCAGTTCCCGAGAACTGGCGTCCATCGCCGAGCGGCAGCCTGAGCGGCTGAGCAACAATGTGTTCACGAGACCTCTCATGCAGGAGTTTCTGTTCCCTGTCCTCTCGACGGTGCTTGGTCCCGGAGAGATCGCCTATTGGGCTCAGACCGGGGCCGCATTCCGCGAACTGGGGATGGAGATGCCGATCCTGACGCCGCGGCTCTCCTTCACGCTGCTGGAACCGGCAGCGGCCAAAACGATGGAGGCGTACGGAATCTCCTTTGAAGACGCTCTCGGCGGAATCGAAGCCAAGAAGAAGCAGTGGCTCGCCGGCAGCGGACATTACGGCATCAGCGAGCGCTTCCAGGAAGCGCTGCTGCGCATGCGGGACGCCTACAGCCCTGCGCTGGCGATGGCCGCATCCGTGGAGAAGGGGTTGGCGGATCTTGGCGAGAACAACTGGAGCCGCATTGCCCGTGAAATCCAGTACATGGAAGACAAGACCAAAAAAGCGCTGGAGAGCAGGGAGCAGACCGCACTGGACCGGATGGATGCGCTCGGAACGGCAGTATGTCCGGAAGGCCGTCCGCAGGAGCGGGTTCTGGCATCCGTGTACTATTTGAACGTATATGGCCGCAGATGGCTGGACGTTTTGCTCGCGGCTCCTTTCGAGCCTTGCGCGGGACATAGGCTGGTACGCTTGTAAGCAGCGGCGGCCCGGCGCCGTCCGACATCAGAATGGAATCATGGAAGGTGTGAAAGCAGCTATGACAATCGACGCAAAAGAAGTCAGCATCGTGGCCGACAGGTCGCTGGCGGCGGAGGGCCGTCTCAAGATCGACTGGGTTCAGGCCCATATGCCCGTATTGAACGAGATCCGCGCCCAGTTCGAGAAGGAGCAGCCGTTCAAAGGGCTGAAGGTATCGATCTGCCTCCATCTGGAAGCCAAGACCGCCTATCTGGCGGAAGTGGTCCAGGCCGGCGGAGCCGAGGTGACCATAACGGGCAGCAATCCGCTGTCCACCCAGGATGATGTCTGCGCGGCGCTCGTGGAAGCGGGCATCACCGTGTTCGCCAAATACAATCCGGATCCTCGTGAGTTCAAGGACCTGATGGTCCGGGCGCTTGAGAGCAAGCCCGACCTCATCATCGACGACGGCGGCGACTTCGCTACGATTCTCCACTCCGAGCGTCCCGATCTGATGGTGAACATCCGCGGCGGGGCGGAAGAGACGACGACGGGCATCATCAAGCTGAAGGCGCTCCAGAAGGAAGGCGCGCTGAAGTTCCCGATGGTCGCGGTCAACGACGCCTACTGCAAGCATCTGTTCGACAACCGCTACGGAACGGGCCAATCCGCCTGGGACGGCCTGATCCGCACGACCAATCTGGTCGTGTCGGGCAAGACGGTCGTCGTCGTCGGCTACGGCTGGTGCGGCAAGGGCGTGGCGATGCGGGCCAAGGGACTAGGCGCCAATGTCATCGTGACGGAAGTCGACGCGATCAAGGCAGTCGAGGCCTACATGGACGGCTTCCAGGTCATGCCGATGATCGAGGCCGCCAAGCTGGGCGACATGTTCATCACCGTTACCGGCAACAAGGCCGTCATCAACGGCGAGCATTATCCCGTCATGAAAAACGGCGCCATTCTTGCGAACGCAGGCCACTTCGACGTCGAGTTCAGCAAGCCGGATCTGGCTGCGCTGGCTTCGGAGATCCGCACCGTACGCAAAAACATCGAGGAGTACAAGCTGGAGGACGGACGCAGCATTTATGTCCTTGCCGAAGGCCGCCTCGTCAATCTTGCCGCGGGCGACGGCCATCCGGCCGAAATCATGGATATGACCTTCGCGCTGCAGGCGGTCTCTCTCAAATACGTCAACGATTCCTACAAGGAGCTTGGGGCCAAGGTCATCAACGTTCCTTACGAACTGGATGAAAGAGTCGCGAGAACGAAGCTGAGCGCGCTCGGCATCGGAATCGACTCGCTCTCCGAAGAGCAGATCAACTATTTGGACAGCTGGTCTTCCTGACCGCTGCCTAAGCCGTCCCCGCGAGGGGCGGCTTTTTTTTAATGGGCGGTTTTCGATCTGTACTTTTACCTGCAAACAGGATGCTGATAGTCGCGTAACGAGAACAAGATACACGAGCATTATAGGCGAAAAGTTTCAAAGATGAGAAAATTTTTAGGTGAAAAAGTTTGGCCAAATCTTCGTTTTGAAGGAGGAAATAGAGTTCAGGCGGCGAATACCAATTTCCTAGTGGGGAGAAGTGGGGCAAAGTGGTGGAATAGGGGGAGGGAGTGGGGCGCCGATGTTTCTGGGAGAACACCAGCACAGCTTGGACGACAAAGGCCGGCTCACGATTCCATCCAAATTCCGCGAAGCTCTCGGCTCTACGTTTATCGCCACCCGTGGCCTGGACAACTGCCTCTTCGTGTATCCCCAGGCCGAATGGAGCGAGCTCGAGCAGAAGATCCGCCGCTTGCCGCTGATGAAGGCGGATGCGCGGGCGTTCAGCCGGTTCTTCTTTTCCGGGGCCGTCGAATTGGAGCTCGACAAACAGGGAAGGGTAAATTTGCCCAGCCATCTGACGGAGTATGCCAAGCTGCAGAAGGATTGCATGGTGCTCGGCGTATCCAGCCGGGTGGAAATATGGAGCAAGCCGGTGTGGGAAGGCTACTATCAGCAATCCGAGGATACGTTCAACGAAATTGCGGAAAAATTGACCGATTTCGACATTAATTTCTGATTCACGACATTAGTTTTGGATTAAGTATCGTTGTGCATCCTAGTCAGTCATCAAGAACCATCAGGAGGACACCCCTTTGTTTCATCACATTACCGTACTCAAGGAAGAGGCCGTAGAGGGCCTGAATATCCGTCCTGACGGCATATATGTCGACTGTACGCTCGGCGGCGCGGGGCATAGCGAGTTGATCGCTTCCCGGCTCTCCGGCAAAGGCCGGCTGATCGCCTTCGACCAGGACGACTGGGCTCACGACAACGCCAAGGTCAGGCTGGCTCCTTACATGGACCGGGTGACGCTTGTCCGGAGCAATTTCCGTTACTTGCAGGAACAGCTGACCATGCTTGCGGATATCCCGAAGAACGAGAATGGCGTGCCGCAAGTCGACGGGATCCTGTTCGATCTTGGCGTATCCAGCCCGCAGCTCGACGAGGCCGAACGAGGCTTCAGCTACAATCATGACGCTCCTCTGGACATGAGAATGGACCGCGAGGCGGAGCTCACGGCGCATGAAATTCTGAACCACTGGGAAGAAAGCGAGCTGGCGCGGATTTTTTACCGCTATGGGGAAGAGAAGTTCTCCAGGCAGATCGCGCGCGCAATCGTCAAGCAGCGGCAGTCCGAGGAGATCAAGACGACGGGGGAGCTGGTGGAGCTCATCAAGTCGGGCATACCGGCAGCGGCCCGGCGCACGGGAGGCCATCCGGCCAAACGAACGTTCCAGGCGCTTCGGATCGCCGTCAACGACGAGCTCGGAGCGGAGGAGGAAGCGCTCGAGCAGGCCGTGGCCTGCCTCGCTCCGAAGGGGCGGGTATCCGTCATCACGTTCCACTCGCTCGAGGACCGGATCTGCAAGCAGCTGTTCGCCGGATACCTGGAGAAATGCACTTGTCCGCCGGATTTTCCGAAATGCGTATGCGGCGGCACCGGCACGCTGAAGCTCGTCACCCGCAAGCCGGTTCTGCCCGGCGAGGAAGAGCTTGAGGCGAACCCGCGATCCCGGTCGGCGAAGCTCAGAGTCGCCGAGAAGCTGTAAGCCGGATGGCGGCAAAGCGCTTCCGGATCTGTGTCATTTCGCACATAAACTTCCAGGTGGTCTCTTATTCACCATGACGCAATGAAATTGAATCAACATGCAGGAGGGGAATCAGCTTTGGCTTACACGAGCGGCAACCTGGCGCTGCAGCCCAAACGAAAGCCGGAACAGCAGCCGGTAAAAGAGACAAAAACAGTCGTGAAGGTCAGGAGGATGATTCCTCCGGCTGAAATGCTTCGCTACCTGTTCTCGGTAGCTGTTATCGTCGGCCTTGTCGTCCTTATCATTTTCCGTTATGCGCAGGACTACCGCATGCAGCTTCAAATCAAAACGATGGACGCCACTTATGCCGAGTCGGTCGTAGATATGAAAGTGCTGCAAGCGGAGCTGGCCAAGCTGAACGATCCGGACCGGATCCGCGCCATGGCGATCGCGCAGGGCATGATCGAGCCGGAGCAGGCCGGCACTGAGGAAGCAGCCTCCGCCACGACGGGAAGGTAGCAGCCATGGATACCGTCAAGCGAATCAAACTGCGCACGCTGTTCGTCGGAGGGCTCATCACCCTCCTTTTTCTTGTTTTATTTACCCGCATCTTCTGGGTTCAGGTCGTCAAGGCCGACTTCTGGCTCGGCGAAGCGAAGAAGATCTGGGCGGCATCCGATACGATACCGGCGGAACGCGGGTCGATCACGGACCGCAACGGCAACCTGCTGGCGATGAACATTCCCGCTTATACCGTCGTCGTCAATCCCAAGGTCATCCAGGAGCTGGGCATCGAGGATCAGGTGGCGGACGGGCTCTCGAAAATACTGGGCAAGCCCAAAGCCGACATTGTCAAGCAAGTGAGCTTCCGCAATGCCAAGGGGGAATATTCCCAGTACCGCGAGCTGAGGCCGGAAGGGCTCAACATCGAGAAGAAGAAATCCGACGAGGTGGCCAAGCTCAGCGCGCAGATCAAGAAGGATCTGGAGGAAAAGCGCGGCAAGAAGATCAGCGGCAGCGACATGGGCATTACGCTGATCAAAGGCTCCAAGCGGTTCTACCCGAACAATACGCTTGCGGCGCATCTGCTCGGCTTCGTCAACAAGCAGGGCGATCCGGTCATCGGCCTCGAGGCGGACTTCAACGACGTCCTCAAGGGAACCGACGGCAAGATCGTATACGAGAAGGACGGCAACCGGGTTCAGGTGGACAACGGGACGGCCAAGCTCGTACCTGCCGTGAACGGCAAAAACATCAAGCTGACGATCGACAACGAGATCCAGCATTATGTCCAGGACGCGATCCAGGAAGCCTACGACCTTTACAAGCCGCAGAGCATTACGGCGATCGTGGCCGATCCGAATTCGATGGAGGTTCTGGGGATGGCGAATCTGCCGACCTTCAATCCCAATTCGTATTCGTCGTCGAACCCGATCAACTTCAACAATCTCGCCGTCGGCGGAACCTACGAGCCGGGCTCGACGTTCAAGATCGTGACGCTGGCCGGCGCCGTACAGGAGAAGATGTTCAATCCCAACGAGGAGTACATGTCCGGACGGATATCGGTGCCGGGTCAGGATGTCTACGACATCAAGCGCTCGGGATGGGGGCCGATCACCTATCTGGAAGGGCTGAAGCGCTCGAGCAACGTCGCGTTTGTCCATCTCGGAATGGAACGGCTCGGCAAGGAGAAGCTGACGGATTATATCCGCAACTTCGGCTTCGGCACCAAGACCGGCATTGAGATCAAGCAGGAGGTGCGCGGCAGCCTCAACATCCAGGGCAAGTCCGACGTCGCCCGCGCTTCCTTCGGACAAGGTCCGGTGTCGGTGACGCCGATCCAGCAGGTGGCGGCCGTCGCCGCCGTCGCCAACGGCGGCAAGCTGCTGAAGCCGCATATCGTGAAGGAAATCGACGATCCGGCCACGGACAAGAAGACGGAAACGCGGACGGAGCAGGTCCGCCAGGTCGTCACGGCGGAAACCTCGAAGCTTACGAGCGGCTTCCTGGAGCAGGTCGTGTCCGACAGCAAGATCGGCACCGGCCGCAACGCCGCCATTCCCGGCTACAGGGTAGCCGGCAAGACCGGCACCGCCCAGAAAATCGTCAACGGCACCTATTCCAAGGACAAATACGTCGTTTCATTCATCGGATATGCTCCGGTGAGCAACCCGCGCTTCGTCGTATACGTCATCGTGGATTCGCCCAGCGTCCCGGATCCCGGCGGCGGCAAGATCGCGGCTCCGGTATTCAAGAAGATCGTAACCCAGAGCCTGCGTTATATGGGCGTCAAGCCTGATGCGAGCGTGCCGCCGTCCCAGGACAAGAAGCAGCCGCTGACGGTGCCGGATCTGACCGGACTGACGCTTGCAAAAGCGCAGCAGGAGCTGAAGGCGAGAGGGCTGGCTTCAAAGGCCGTCGGCAAAGGCGCCAGCGTGCTGAAGCAGATGCCCGCCGCCGGGACGATCGTCTCGGACAGCCAGAGCGTCTATCTGGTGACGGAGGAGGAGAACAAGCTGCAGCTTCCTTCCCTTGCAGGCTCGTCGCTGCGCGAAGCGCTGCAGCTGTGCAGCTCCGTCGGCCGCAAATGCGTGACGGAAGGCGAAGGCTACGTCATCTCCCAGATGGAGGCCAAGCTGAATGGAGAGCCGGTCGTCAAGCTGATCCTGAAGCCTCCGGCGGGCGAAGAGGCTTCCGACGCCTCCGCTGCGGATGCAGCCGCGGCTGGCGGAAGCGCCTCCGGCTCGAAGCAGGACGGCGGAACGGATGCAGCGGGCGGCCAGCCGGATGACTCCAGCGGCGGCGGGGGAAGCG